>CALQJK010000088.1:0-7665 GCA_943330875.1 Chitinophaga pinensis | reverse complement strand
TAGGTGTGTTTACTTCTGACATTCGTTTTATTTATTGTAACATTAATTATAATGATACAAACTTTCATTTAATGATTACTAATGTACCGATTATTCTGTTTCGGTTGTTATTCTCTTTCGAATTCTTCTTTTAATATTCTTCTGATATCAGCGATGGTTTCTTTTTCAAGATCCGTTCTGCGCTCTAATTCTTCGGCTGTAAGTGCTAAGACAGAACGAGCGGTATCACAACCAACTCTTTTCAATTCCTCAATAATCCATGCTTCAATTTCATCACCAAATTCTTCCAAATCAATATCAAACTCATCTTCTTCTCCTTCGTTATCACGGAAAACATCAATTTCATAACCTGTTAATTCGCAGGCCAGTTTAATATTTACACCACGACGTCCAATAGCCAAAGAAACCTGGTCTGGTTTCAAAAATACATTTGCATGATTTTTTTCTGTATCTAAATCTATGCTGGTAATTTTTGCAGGAGTTAAAGAGCGTTGGATAAGTAATTGGATATTTGTTGTCCAATTAATCACATCGATATTTTCATTTTTCAACTCTCTAACGATTCCGTGTATACGACTTCCTTTCATACCCACACATGCACCTACAGGATCAATTCTGTCATCATAACTTTCTACCGCCACTTTTGCTCTTTCTCCTGGATCTCTTACAATTTTCTTTACTACAATCAGTCCATCAAATATCTCAGGAACTTCGATTTCCAAAAGCTTCTCTAAGAAAGAAGGACTGGTTCTCGATAAAATAATAATGGCCTGACTATTTTTAAGTTCTACTTTTTTTACAACAGCGCGAACCGTTTCTCCTTTTTTGAAATAATCACTTGGAATTTGTTCTGACTTTGGAAGCAACATTTCGTTTCCATCTTCATCTAAAATCAAGACTTCTTTTTTCCAAACCTGGTATACTTCACCGCTAACAATTTCTCCTACGCGATCTTCGTATTTTTTAATTAAAACATTTTTCTTGAGATCATTGATACGAGCAGCAAGGGTTTGTTTTCCTGCAAGAATCGCTCTACGGCCAAATTCTGCCTGAATATCAACCTCTTCATACAATTCTTCTCCTACCTGATAATCCGGCTCAATAAGTATGGCGTTCTTATACTCTATCTCTGTGAGGGTATTATACAGGTCATCATCATCCACGATGGTTCTTCTACGAAAGATCTCAAGATCACCTTTCTGGTCATTTACGATAACGTCAAAATTTTCATCATTGCCGTATTTTTTACGGATTAATGTTTTGAACACATCCTCCATCACTTTCATCAGCGTTGGACGATCTATACCTTCAGCTTCTTTAAACTCCTGAAACGATTCTATCAAGTTAATGCTTGCCATAATCATTTCCGTACTTTTTCCCGAAAAATATCGGGACCCCGCCGGACCTGGGTTTTTTGTTAATTAAAATTTTATTAGAACTTTTGTTTGTTTTATTTCTGAAAAAGGAATGGTTAATTTATGTTGAACCGCTTTTTTGCCTTTCCCTTCTACAAATTCAATACTTATTGAATCCTCCGTTAGCTCAACTAATTTCCCTTCTTGTTTTGTTGCATCCAGTCTTGTTACTTCCACGCCTCTGCCAATATTTTTTTGATATTGACGAATTTGTTTCAATGGCTCATCCAATCCTGGACTGGAAACCTCCAGCGAAAAATCTCCATCAGGATAAAGCCCCATTTCCTCCATGCGCTTGTATAATGCTCTATTTATTTTTATGCACTTTTCAATTCCGAGTCCATTATCTGCATCCAGATAGATTTTGATATTATTTGTGGGCTTCACTTTCATGTCCACAAAAAAGATATCATCCACCAATAATGTGAATAATGTTTTCTTGACGAATTCTAATTGTGTTTCTGTACTCATGACATGTTAGAAAAGAAGAAGGGAACGATTCCGTTCCCTTCTTCAGCTTTTTCTTACCGCAAATATAGGAAAGATCAAGTTATCAGCCAAAACTCCAGGAGAGTTTATATAAAATTAACACTACAATTTATATAGTATACTCATAACTTTGTGGCATGCTCAAACTGATTTATGAATTATTATTTATTTATTTGCTATACAAACTTATTTTCGAATTGGTTCTTCCTGTAGCCAAAACAACCAAACATATAAAAAAGAAAATGAATGAGATGCAAAAACATATGGAGGAACAGCAACAATACCAGGCACATGACATCAAAAAAGCACCGCAATCCCCTAACCCAAAGCAAGAAAAAAATGAAGATTATATTGATTACGAGGAAGTTAGGTGATGAATAATCTAATCATGGAGAACTGTATTCGACAAAAATTGAATATATTTTAAATTCTCCGATAATTAGTTACGCAGATTTATATAATAAAATAATTTAACTACGCCTACTATTGTTGAGAACAAGTGTTACCCCGCTTAAATCAAAAATTACATTTTTTATTTCCCTGGTAAATATTTTAAAAAAACGATTGCAAATATCTGAATTTTGTTACTTTTGCTGCCTGAATAATTTTTTACTAGTTTATTTGAACTATTCCTGTTGAAAACTAAAAAACTTGTTTATCAATAATATAAACATAAAAAGAATTTCTTTCTTGTAAAGAACGGGCCTATAGCTCAGCTGGTTAGAGCACCTGACTCATAATCAGGTGGTCCTAGGTTCAAATCCTAGTGGGCCCACATTCATAAAAAACCACCTACAACTATTGTAGGTGGTTTTTGTTTTAAATGAGGATTTTATACCCTATATTGAAGAGAAAACCTTGTCTCGATGATAAATAAGGGACAATTTCAATTTGCCGGAAGGGGCTAAAAAGATTACACATTAGCCCTCAACCTTTCATTACCTTTGCGCCAATGGAAAAGTCAAATTTTGTAGATCAGATTAAAATATTTTGTCGGAGTGGGCATGGTGGAGCTGGAAGTAAGCATTTTATGCGGAATAAACTTACCGCTATGGGCGGTCCGGATGGTGGGGATGGTGGTCGTGGTGCACATATTATCTTAAAGGGTAATTCTCAATTATGGACATTGCTTCATCTCCGCTATTTTAAAAATGTATTAGCAGAAAATGGGGAAAATGGCGGTGGTAATAATTGTTCGGGTAAAACAGGTAAGGATATTATCATTGAAGTACCTTTAGGAACCATTGCTAAATCTGAAGAATCTGATATTATCGAAGCAGAAATATTGGAACATGGTCAAGAGATCATTTTGATGAAAGGGGGACGCGGTGGATTGGGAAATAGTAATTTCAAAACTTCCACTAATCAGGCACCGGAATATGCCCAACCCGGAGAAGAAGGACAAGAAGGCATTAAAGTTCTTGAACTTAAAGTTCTTGCAGATGTTGGATTGGTAGGATTTCCAAATGCGGGAAAATCAACATTATTATCTAGTATTACAGCAGCAAAACCTAAAATCGCAGATTACGCTTTTACAACTTTAGTCCCACAATTAGGCATGGTTGACTACAGAGACTCGAAAAGTTTTTGTATGGCAGATTTGCCTGGAATAATTGAGGGGGCAGCAGAAGGCAAAGGATTGGGACACCGGTTTTTAAGGCATATTGAAAGAAATGCAGTGCTGCTATTTTTAATCCCTGCAGATAGTAAAGATCATAGAAAAGAATTTGAGATTTTAAGACTTGAATTAGAAAAGTACAATCCAGAAATGCTGCAAAAGGATTTTATAATTGCCATCAGTAAATCTGATATGCTTGATGATGAATTAAAAGAAGCCATTTCAATAGAGCTCCCTAAAAACATTCCACATATATTCATTTCGTCTGTAACAGGATTTCAATTGCCACAATTAAAAGATGTACTGTGGAATACCATTAATGCTTCTATAGTTTAGTAGTTAATGAACAGCTGTGAATAACATTTGTTTGTTATTTATTTATAGATGTACGTAATTCGTGAATAATGATGCCCACCACTCAATTTTTATACCAGATTAGATTTTCTTTTTTAATTACAATAGTCAGTCTTTCGTTACTTTTTATTTTAAGCGGTTGTCCGTATAGATCTATATACAGTATAGATAGTGAGCCGCAATTACAAGTAAACGAAACGTATTTCGGTAGCTGGGAAACAACTATTATTGATGAGAAAAACAGACCCATAAAAATAGAAATGAATCTTGCACGAAAAACAGATTCTATTTATAATGTCTTTTTTGCAGGATTTTTAGGCAGGGTTAACAAAAAGAAAAAACCTCAGCTAGATACCATTTGTGGGACTTGTTTTATGAGTGAAATTGGAAACAGATTTTTTTTGAATGTTGATGTTAAAGAAAAAATATTTGTTGCTGAATTTGTTTACATTAATGATGAAATTAGCTTGCTTGCATTAAGTGAACATTTTACTAATAAAATGATTAAATCAAATGAACAACTTAAAAACGCATTAGCATTTCATTATCGTACAAGACTATATCCGCTGTATGACGAATTATTTTGTCTCAAAAAAATGACAAGGATTAAAAAGATAAATGTTGATGCTACATTAAAGTAGTAATTTGCTTCTTAATCAAAATCGGGTTGTAATTTTTTTAAAACTACAGATGAAAAGAAATCTTATTTATTTTATTAACCCAATCTCCGGCACTCGAAATAAAAAAGATTTAATTGAATTAATTTCTGTTGAGACAAAAAATAATAATACTCCCTTTCAAATATTAAACACCAACAAAGAAGGAGATTATTCTTTTTTACCTACTAAAATAACATCAGAAAATATTTCAGATGTTATTATTTGCGGAGGCGATGGCACGGTGAGTCAAATCACTTCTTTTTTATTAAACACTTCTGTAAATATTGGAATCATCCCGATGGGATCTGGCAATGGATTAGCGCTTGCAGCAAGAATACCTAAAAATATCAGGAAGGCACTAAAGATTATTTTTGAGGGAAAATCTAATTATATCGACGGGTTCTATATCAATGATAAATTTGGATGCATGCTTGCTGGTCTTGGATTTGATGCACAAGTCGCTCATGATTTTTCTACACAAAAAAAACGCGGATTTTACACCTACATTTTACTTTCTATAAGAAATTTCTTTGCTGCAAAAGCGTACCCTTTTAGAGTAGAAGTAAATCATCAGCAAATGAAAACAGACGCGCTTTTTATCAGTATCGCCAACAGTAACCAGTTTGGAAATCACGTTACCATTGCGCCTAAAGCTTCTTTAAATGATGGCCTGTTGGATATTGTAATCGTAACTAAAATGAATAAACTCTTGGCGATGTTTTCTTTGTTGAGGCAAATTAGTATTGGAAAAATACTACCGAAAGAGCAGCTTGTCACTAAAAATAAAAGTATCCTTTATTTTCACACCGATAAATTAATTATAGACAATCCTAAAGAAGCGCCATTGCATTTAGATGGAGAACCCATTCCTACAGAAAAAAGAATTGAAGTACGCGTTCTTCGGAATGCATTTAAACTGCTGCAGCCTGCTTAAATCTTTTTACTAAAAACAATAAACTGGTTATACAAATCACTAAAAGCATGGCGGTAAATTGATGTGCTACGCCAAAGAAAATAAATGCTGATGGATTAGTCGCGGATATTAATGCTACAATTCCTAAACTTATTTGTACCACAATCAACAGCATAAAGGCGCGTCTTAATAATTTGAAAAGATTATGATTGTTCAGGCTTTTACTATTAACATAGAAAATAATTGCCGCGAAGAAAAGCAGGTATCCAATACCGCGATGTATAAAATGAATAGTGATTTTATTGTTGATTACATTCTGGGTCCAGGGAGAAAGTTCATGAATAGACGAAGGGATAAACGCGCCATTGATAGAAGGCCATGTTGGTGCAGTTGAGGCACCTTTTAATCCAGCCATAAAACCGCCGAAAATCAATTGAACGAAAAGCAACATCAAAATAGTCAACAATAAATTTCTTGTATTGCTTGAATATACTTTTTGCTGAAATGCAGGCAGTTGACTTAAAGCAAACCAAAAGGTATAAGCTAATAATACAAGCGCCGCAATAAAATGTATGGTGAGTTGAATATGTCCCACGAAATATTTTTCAGGAACCAATCCACTCTTTACCATAATCCATCCAATGGCGCCTTGCAACGCTCCCAGAAAAAACAATATCACCATGGGAAAAATCATGGATTGATTGAACTTCTTTTTTACAATGAAATAAATAAATCCTATAAGGAAAACCATACCCATCATTCTTGCCCAAAGTCTGTGAAACCATTCCCAGAAAAAAATAAATTTAAATTCTTTCAAAGAAAAATACTGATGTACATATTTAAATTGATCTGTGTGACGGTATTTTTCAAATTCAATTTGCCAATCAGTGTTGTTTAATGGCGGCAACGCTCCAGTAATCGGTTTCCATTCGGTAATAGAAAGACCAGATTCTGTAAGCCGGGTTATGCCTCCCAGCAGTACTTGTATCACAATCATGCCCACTCCAATCAATAGCCAAATGGCAACTTGACGATTATTTTTTTGTTGTATGGTTAGATTCATGATGACGCAAAGATAATACAGCAAAAATTGTTATGAAATATTGCAAAAAGATTACCTAACTTTTAATGATATTTGTTATACAAAATATGTTAGAAAATTATTTCGACTTAAAAAAAACAGAGGCAGGATTAGATGAAGCTGGTCGTGGATGCTATGCTGGTCCTGTATTTGCGGCGGCTGTAATTTTACCAAAAGATTTTTATCACCCTTTACTGAATGACAGCAAAAAGCTCACTGAAAAAATCAGGGATTTATTAAGGCCAATTATTGAGAAAGAAGCCCTTGCTTATGCTGTGTCAATGGTTGATCATAATGAAATAGACCTGATTAATATCTTGCAGGCTTCTTACAAAGCGATGCACCTGTCTATTGATAAACTTAAAAAAAAACCGGAACTACTACTTATTGATGGGAACAGATTTAAGCCCTATAAAAAAATTAGACATGAGTGTATCATTAAAGGAGATGGGAAATATAGCAGTATTGCCGCAGCAAGCATTTTAGCAAAAACTTACAGGGATGACTATATGCTGAAAATTCACCTAGAATATCCTGAATACCAGTGGAATAAAAACAAGGGGTATGGACCAGCTGTTCATCGGAATGCGATTGATAAGTATGGATTGTGTACATATCATCGAAAGACTTTTAATATTCTTCCTCTTCAAAAAAAATTATTGTAGTAGATTTTGAATAATTGAAATTCAAAAGAATCAACTTGAAAATTCCCCAGCACCTTGTCTTAAAACAGTCCATTGCTGTGTTGTACAATCCACCACTGTTGAAGGAACCATCCCTCCAATACCACCATCAATAACCAGCTCCACTTTGTTTTCAAAATTATTATGGATGATTTCAGGATCAGTATATTCTTCCACCATTTCACCGGGTAAGGAAACACTCAAAATAGGATTGCCGAGTTCTTCAAGTATTTTTCTGCATATTTCATTATCAGGAATCCTTAAACCAATTGTAGCTTTTTTGTTTTGTAAAAGCTTTGGAACCTGTTTACTTGCTGGCAGAATAAATGTGAAGGGACCGGGAAGGTGACTTTTTAAAATCCTGTATAAAGGCGTGTCGATCGGTTTGGTATAATCACTCATATGACTTAAATCCCTGCAAATAAATGTTAGCATTGCTTTTGACGGCTGTAT
>CALQJK010000087.1:0-7724 GCA_943330875.1 Chitinophaga pinensis | reverse complement strand
TATGCCTTTCAGCAAATTCATTTGCCGTCAAACGAAAAGAATTATCAACAAGCGCTAAGAAGATTGAAATTTGAGGAATTCTTTTTTGCTCAGTTCAGTATACAATTAATCAAAATTAAGAGGAACCAATTCAGTAAAGGATTGCTTTTTGAAAAAGTGGGCGACTTGTTTAACCAGTTTTACGAAAAGGAATTGCCTTTCAAGTTGACAAATGCACAGAAAAATGTACTAAGAGACATTAGAAAAGATACAGGAAGTGGACACCAGATGAATCGATTGTTGCAAGGGGATGTAGGGAGCGGAAAAACAATGGTAGCGCTATTATCAATGCTTATTGCTGCAGATAATGGTTTTCAAAGTGTATTAATGGCTCCAACTGAAATTTTAGCGCAACAGCATTTTAATACCATAACTGCACAACTACAAAACTTGCCAGTCAGTATTAAGTTGCTTACAGGTTCCACAAAAACAAAATTAAGAAAACCTATTTTAGAAGGTTGTGAAGATGGGTTCATTCAGATTTTGATTGGTACTCATGCTATTATTGAAGACAATGTTACTTTCAAAAATCTTGGTTTTGCAGTAGTGGATGAACAACACAAATTCGGCGTAGCACAACGTGCAAAATTGTGGAAAAAAAATACCATCCCACCTCATATACTTGTAATGACGGCAACGCCTATACCCAGAACCTTGGCTTTAACTGTTTATGGTGATTTAGATTATAGTGCTATTGATGAATTGCCGCCAGGTAGAAAATCAATCTCCACCTTTCATCGAGCTGAAACTTCCAGACCTCAGGTTATGGATTTCATTAAAGAAGAGTTGTTGCTGGGAAGACAAGCATATATTATTTACCCACTTATTGAAGAGAGCAGTAAACTAGATTATGAAAATCTGATGAAAGGGTATGAAGAAGTAAAATCTTTTTTTCCGGAACCAAAATATTGGATTAGTATGGTTCATGGAAAACAAACCGCAGAGCAGAAAGAAACAAATATGAAACGATTTGTAGATGGGGATACTAATATTTTGGTAGGAACAACTGTTATTGAAGTAGGGGTTAATGTTCCTAACGCAAGTGTAATGGTCATCGAAAGTTCTGAAAAATTCGGGTTGTCTCAATTGCATCAATTAAGAGGTAGAGTTGGAAGAGGCTCAGAAAAGAGTTATTGTATTTTGTTGACTGGACAAAAACTGTCCGCTGACGCCAGAGAGAGAATTAAAATCATGGTAGCTACTAATGATGGGTTTAAAATAGCAGAAAAAGATTTAGAAATTAGAGGTCCTGGTGAGATTGAAGGAACAAAGCAAAGTGGTGCATTGGTATTCAAATTGGCAAGTATTGTAGATGATAAGCCCATGTTAGAAGTAGCAAGAATTGCTGTAGCCAAAATTTTAGAAGAAGATTATGAATTACTTTTGAATGAAAATCAACCATTAAAAGCATATTTGCAAAGTCAAAAAGGGAAAACGAGGTGGAGCAAAATAGCATAAGTGTATTTTTATTATTTTTTATGCGCATGATTTTGTTTGATGTAAATTTAAAATAGCTTTAAAAAAAATCGAATTGATTAATCTTAACAAAATAGCTCTCACTTTACTACTGCTACTGCTCTATCAAGCAGGGTTTTCGCAAATGGAATTTGTTGAAAATAAAGGCCAGTGGAATGATAAAGTAAGATTCAAAGGCGCATTTTCTACAGGTTCTTTTTTCTTGGAAAATCAGGGATTTTCAATAGTAATGCATAATCCCGCTGACCTCCATAAAATTGCTTCATTAGAACACGGAGAAAATGATTCCACAACTCATCTTGATGATAAAATTATTTTGCATTCTCATGTTTATAGAGTTGATTTTTTGGGTAGTAATGAAATGCATGGCATTACCGCAGAAAAACCAATCAAGAGTTACAATAATTATTTTATTGGGGATGATAAAAATAAATGGGCCGGCGGGTGTAAGATTTACCAGGCCGTGACGTACAAAAATATTTATCCCAATATAGATGTGCGTTATTATAGTGATGGGAGTAAATTAAAGTATGATTTTATCATTAATCCAGGAGCTAATCCTACACAGATTGCGTTGAGATTTGATGGGCCGGAAGATGTTTTTGTAAGAAAAAATGATTTGATTATAAAAACCTCCATTGGTGAAGTCAAAGAGCTACAGCCCTTTAGTTACCAGCAAAATCCAGATGGAGAAAGAACGCAGATTAAGTGTAAATATGTAGTCTCCAATAAAGTGGTAAGATTTCAGTTAGGGAATTATTCGTCCAATAAACCTGTAATTATAGACCCATCGATTATCTTTTCTTCTTTTACAGGAAGCTCCTCAGATAATTGGGGTTATACCGCCACACCAGGTCCTGATGGAAGTCTTTTTGCTGGTGGAATTGTATTTGGGGATGCCTATCTGATTTCTACAGGAGCTTTTCAAAGTACCTATGCTGGAGGAGTTACCGAAGGTTATCTAAGAGGTCATGATATTGCTATTTTTAAATTCAGTCCAGATGGTTCTACTCGACTTTACGCTACTTATCTTGGTGGTAACGGTAATGAACAGCCGCATAGTATGATTGCGGATGCACAGGGAAATTTGGTTGTTGCAGGAAGGTCTTCTTCGACTGATTTTCCTACCACAATTCCAAGGATTGGTTCAGGCGGAGGACATGATATTATCGTTACTAAATTTAATGCTTCAGGGACGGCTATTATTGGGTCGGTAAAAATTGGCGGATCTGGAAATGACGGTATAAATATCCGATCTAAATATGAGCTGCCTGATGGTGCGGATCGCCTTCGCAGAAATTATGGTGATGATGCGAGAAGTGAAGTTATTCTCGATGCGGCCAATAATATTATTCTTGCATCATGTACACAATCAAGTAATTTCCCAACTACAGGGCCTTCTTTAAATACTTCGGGAGGTTTTGGTGGTGGATTCCAGGATGGTTTGATTTTGAAATTTAATGCTACTCTCTCCACATACTTATTTGGAAGTTATTTTGGAGGTTCTGGTGATGATGCTTGTTTTGTTGCAAGTATTAATCCGATAACCAGCAATTTATATATTGCCGGAGGAACGACAAGTAATGATTTGCCTGGAAATAAAACAAATGTTTTGTACGGAAATTACATGGGAGGAATCACCGATGGGTTTATTACTCAATTGAGATTAGATGGATCGGGCCTTATTAAAACTTGTTATTTAGGTACTTCTGGTACAGATATGGTATATGGTTTGAAATTTGACAAAAATGGCTACCCTTATGTAATGGGCACTACAACTGGCAGCTGGCCAATTTCAAATGCAGCGTATAGTGTTCCAGGCAGTTCTCAATTTATCAGCAAACTCCAACCTGATTTTTCTGCGTTTAGTTATTCTACAGTTTTTGGAACAGGATCATCAGTACCTAATTTATCCCCAATTGGATTTATGGTAGACAGGTGCGAAAACGTATATTTTTCCGGCTGGGGAGGAGGAATAAATGTTTATAAAAGATATACCAATGGCACTACGAATGGTCTTCCTTTGATGAATCCTCTTTCGGGAATATATCCACCCGATGGAGAAGATTTTTATTTTTTCGTTTTAAAGAAAAATGCTTCTGCTCAATTGTTTGGTTCAAACTTCGGACAATTTAAAGGCCAGGTTGGTGATCATGTTGATGGAGGAACAAGCAGGTTCGATGAGAATGGCATTATCTACCAGGCAATGTGCGCCAATTGCAGCGGTGGCGCTGTTTTCCCTACAACACCTGGCGTATGGAGCAGGACTAATGGCAGCCCAGATTGTAATGAAGCTGCTGTGAAAATCGAAATGGATTTCTCTGGAGTTGCAGCAAGTATTCAATCTTCCATTAATGCAGTGAAAAATGATTCTATGGATTGCATTCCATTCAGAGTTGATTTTACTGATACTTTACAAAAGGCTAAAAAAATGTATTGGGACTTTGGAAATGGACTAAAAGATACAACTATAGCGCCTCGTTTTAGTACTTATACAAACTATACTGCAACGGGCATTTACACAGTTAGAGTAATTGCCGAAGATTCTTTAACCTGCAACATTAGAGATACGGCATATCTTAAAATAAAAGCGGGCGATAATCTTGCTAATTTAGCTTTCATTGCAAAGAAAGATTTGCCTTGTACTAATTTGAGTTTTACTTTTACAAACCAATCTACGCCTAGATTTGGGAACTTTACTCCTCAAAGTTTTATATGGAATTTTGGTGATGGTTCTCCAGAGCAGACTTCAATTAATGCTGCTCATGTTTTCCCGGCCATTGGTCAATATACAGTGACGTTGAAATTAGTTGACCCTGTTTTTTGCAATGCGCCACAAACCAAAATTTTACTTTTAAATGCCAATCCTCTTGTAAAAGCAAAATTAGTAACCCCTGCTGTTGGCTGTGCTCCATATAAAGCTTCCTTTACAAATCAATCCGGAACCACAGATGTTACCTGGGAGTTTAGTGATGGTACAACCACCAATGTCGAAAACCCAATAAAATTATTTGCCAATCCCGGAACATACACAGTAAGATTGATTGCACGGGATCTCAATACTTGTAATAAAATTGACACTTCTGCATATTTTACGTTTATTGTTTCTGAAAGACCACAAGCTGCATTTAATTGGCATCCCAATCCACCGGAGAGAAATGTGCCAACACGATTTGACAACTTGTCTTTAGGTGCTATTCGTTATTTATGGAATTTTGGAGATGGCGAAAGTTCAACTGAAGTCAATCCAACACACTTGTATAATGAAACAGGAAATTTCAAGGCCGTATTAATTGCATACAATCAATATAATTGCACAGATACTTTTTCGCTTGTGGTTAATACGATTGTGGATCCACTTTTAGATGTGCCAAATGCGTTTACCCCTGGCCGTTTTGGTGTCAATGGGGTTGTTTCGATAAAGGGTTTTGGTATTGGCAAATTGGATTGGAAAATATATAACAGATGGGGACAGCTTGTTTTTCAAACGTCAAATTTTAAAGAAGGCTGGGATGGGACTTTTAAAGGAAAATTACAACCTATGGACGTATACGCATACACGCTGGATGTAGAATTTACAGATGGGAAAAAAGCAAGAAAAACGGGGGACATCACTTTAATAAGATAATTTCTGTTGAAAAAAAAATGCACCATAATAAAAAAAATAATTTCTTTTGATCTATTCATCTACAATAGATTTTTGCACAGGATTTTTTCTTTTTTTCTTTTTTTCTTTTTTCAATTTTCTCCAAAATATGTATCAGCTCAGGATTTGCATTTTTCTCAGTTTTTCAATTCGCCCTTGAGTACAAACCCCGCCAATACAGGATTTATCCCAGATGCCGACTATAGATTAGGTGCACATTTTCGCAATCAATTCAGTAATGTGATGTCCGCGCCTTATAAAACTATCAGTATTTTTGGAGATGCTCAAGTGATGCGAAATTATCTCGAAAATGGATGGCTTGGTATTGGAGGTTTATTATTAAGCGATGTTGCCGGTGCCGGTTCGCTTAAATCTACCAAGTTGTATGGCTCTATTGCTTACCATCAGATGCTTGGTAATAGCAGCTTGTTGAGTGGAGGGTTTAATTTAGGCTGGGTCAGCAAAAGAATAGATCCCTCGGGATTGAAATTCCCCGATCAGTTTGATGGCAAATTTTTTGATAATGCTTTGCCTACAAGTGTCGTATTAAGTAACACAGAAGTTAATTATTTTGACCTTCAGGCAGGATTGAATTATGCTTATTTTCCTACAGAAAATATTTATATAAATGGAGGCTATTCCATTCATCATATTAACAAGCCAAAAGAAACTTTTTTTAAGGATCAAACAGATGATGGATTGTTAGCCATGAGGCATATTGCTTTCCTTAATGCGATTTTGAAAGCCGGTGACAGGGTTATCATTCAGCCAAATATTTTTTACACCAATCAATCCAATGCCTCTGCATTAAATGGCGGTTTTTTAATCAATTATAATTTGTCGGAATTTGGCGACAAAGAATTGATCGCCGGTTTGTATTATCGTAGTAAAGACGCCTTTATTCCTACACTGGGATTCCAACTAAAACAGCTTCGATTTACGTTTAGTTATGATGTCACTAGCTCCACGCTTCGCGATTATAATAATGGAATGGGAGCAAGCGAATATAATATCATAAAAAAGGGATTTTATACAAGTTCACCCGATCGCCAGTCAATTTGCCCCAGATTTTAACTCGGATTTCAACTGCAACATATGGGTTAAATTGAATTAATGGAAGATTCTTCTCTAGATCAATTTTTTTTAACGAATTTTGCTCAAACGAAAAATCAGTAATAGCATCGACTATGGAAAATCTCCATTCTTTACTTCCAGTATTTAAGCAAATTATCGGCGACAGTTATGTTTTTGTTGATGACGAGAATCGAAATAAATACGCACACGACGAAACTGAAAATCTTCATTTTTTACCGGATATCATTATTAAGCCAAGGACTGCTGAAGAGATTAGCGAAGTGATGAAGCTTTGTAATCAACACAAGATTCCTGTAACGCCAAGAGGAGCAGGAACAGGCTTGAGTGGTGGAGCATTGCCTCAGTTTGGTGGCGTACTGGTTTCATTTGAAAGAATGAACAACATCATCGAAATTGACGAGAGAAATCTTCAAGTCATTACAGAGCCGGGTGTAATAACCGAAACTTTACAGAACGCCGTAAAAGAAAAAGGGTTGTTCTATCCTCCTGATCCCAGCAGTAAAGGAAGTTGTTTCATTGGCGGAAATATCGCTGAAAATAGCGGAGGCCCTAAAGCCGTGAAATATGGCGTTGTAAAAGATTACGTGCTGAATTTAGAAGTCGTATTGCCAACTGGAGAAATTATATGGACAGGTGCAAATGTTTTAAAAAATGCTACAGGTTATAATCTTACGCAATTAATGGTAGGGAGTGAAGGGACCTTAGGTTTGGTGACTAAAATTGTTTTAAAATTAATTCCTTTCCCCAAACATGATTTACTCATGTTGGTCCCATTTAATAATTTGGAAAAAGCAGGAGAAGCAGTAAGCGCTATTTTCAGAGCGGGCTTTACACCAAGCGCTTTGGAATTGGTAGAAATTAATGCGTTGAAGATAGTCAGCAAATTCGTTGACAGTTCAATCGTTCCAGTAACGGATGAAATGGAAGCTCATTTAATCATCGAACTTGATGGGAATCATATGGATGCTTTAATGACGGAGATGGAGGCTATTGCTGCACTCTTAACCGAATACGATTGCGGGGAAGTTTTCTTTGCCGATGATGCCCAGCAAAAAGAAGCCCTTTGGAAATTAAGGCGTCGTGTAGCCGAAGCCGTTAAAATTGATGGCTATACCATTGAAGAAGATACAGTAGTGCCAAGAGCCGAATTGCCTAAACTGATTAAAGGCGTAAAAGAATTAGGCAAAGCATATCATTTTGATGTGGTGTGTTATGGACATGCAGGAGATGGTAATTTGCACATCAGAATAAAAAAACCAGGCAGTATTTATAGTCTAAATAATCCTGAGGTTATTCCTGCTTTGAGAGCTTTATTTACATTAGTGAAATCCTTAGGAGGAACAATAAGTGGAGAACATGGTATAGGATTAATTCAGAAAGAATTCATAGATATTGTTTACTCACCGGTAGAATTGGATTTAATGAGAGGTATAAAAAAAGTCTTTGATCCCAATAATATTTTAAACGC
>CALQJK010000086.1:0-7734 GCA_943330875.1 Chitinophaga pinensis | reverse complement strand
GGACTCTGGTCTCTAAGGAAAATTGCATAGCTGCGCTATCAACTTTTACAAGCAAATCATCTTTTAAATAATTCTCTATATCCCAGAAACTATTTTTTTCATACTCATCAAGGTCTCTTCCAGAAATAACCTCATTGATATTATTAAAATTAAAATCATCATCAATCAATAATTCTTTAAGTTCAACCTCTGAGAAAAAAAATTGTTCCTGACTAAACAAATGGCTTTTAGAATGGGCTTGCGGATGACGTTGAAATATTTCGCCTATTTGTTTGTATCTGTCAGGCATCATCTTACTACTGGTATTTATAATGGAGTTTAACTTTTGTAACAAAGGATTTGACAATCGTTTGGGCCAAGCATATCGTCCATACCCTAAAAACAATTCGTCTCCTCCATCTCCACTTAAAGCAACTGTTACATGCTCTCTTGCCAATTTACTAATCATTAAAGTAGGGAACGCCGAGCTGTCAGCAAATGGTTCGTCATAAATATCTAGTAAGGTTGGAGCTAGTGCTATAATTTCTTTTTGAGAGATGGGCATTTCATGATGTTGTGTGCCTAAATATTTAGAAGTAGCAGCAGCAAAAGGAGCTTCATTTATTATTCCATCGGTAACTGCAATGCTGAAGGTATTAATTTTTGATGATGAAACTTTTGTGGCAATAGCAGTAATGATACTACTATCAGTTCCCCCGCTTAAGAAAGTTCCAATCGGTACATCGCTGACCAATTGTTTTTCAACGGCATCAAACAATAATCTTTTTAATTCAACCTTTTCTTCATTTTCATTTGATGCTGCGGTGGGTAAAATATTATTTTGCACACTCCAATATTGATGATTTGTAATCGTTGATTCTTTTATAACGGCATATTCACCTGCGGCAAATTTGTTTAACTTTTTATAAATCGTTATTGGATGAGGGATGTAACCCAAATGAAGAAAATAGGGTATGGCTCCTTTATTAATTTCCAAATCAGAGATAATAGATTTGATAGCTTTTATTTCTGAGGCAAAGGCAATGATATTTTCATCTTGATATATAAACAATGGCTTTATGCCAATTTGATCTCTGGCAATAATGAGCTCTTTATTTTGCATATCCCAAATAGCAAGTGCAAACATTCCATTAAACCATTCAAAACACGTTGATCCATATTTTGCGTAAGACTCTAAAACAACCTCTGTATCACTAGTGGTAGTCCATTTATGAGAGGTAAATTTCGAATCACGAATCTCTTTGTAATTATATATTTCACCATTATAAACCATCACATATCTTCCGCAATAGCTTGTCATTGGCTGGTTTGCGACATTACTTAAATCCAAAATGGATAAACGCCGATGGCCTAAATAAACGCCATGATTTTCATCTTCAAAAAATCCTTCAGCATCAGGCCCGCGATGAGCAATGCTGTTGGTCATTTTTTGAAGATGCACTTTGTTATAGTAAGATGAAATAAATCCCGCTATGCCACACATGAATTATTTATTTTTAGGACGATAAAAATAAAAGTAAAATAAAATCAGCCACAACCATAATGTATATGAAAAGAACTTTGTGACATACTGATAAATTCTGGCATTTTTTGCCGGAAATTGATTCGCAATTCCATAAAAGGGTTTACTAAAAAGACTATCAACACAATCTTTATCAGTTGTATTATACAAACCATGTAACAATAAATGATTGGAATGGATATAAGCAAAGCTTGGTCTGTTAAATGCTAAAAGTAATTCATAGTTGGGCTCTTTGTCAGGATCAAAAAAATGCCAATTATCATCATAATTAGCCTCGAAGCAAAAATGACCACCATATTTTTTATCAAAAAAACCAACTTTTCTAACACTATATCCTTTTTTGCGAAACAGTTCCATCCCAATAATTGACTGTTGGCTACATGCGGCGTTAGGACACTTTAAAATATCATTAGGTAGAACAATTGCACTAAGATCTTTTTTTATAAAAGGCGCTAAAAAATAGCCAAAATAATTGTGGCCGACACGATAATATGAATAGTTATGATAGAAACGATGTCTGAGGGTACGATCAACTATATTGGCATAAATAGAAGAATCATTTTTAGCTATTTGAGGAGTCCCATAAACAGAATCACAATAAATAATGAAATCATCCATAGTCGCTAATCGCTTTAATGCAGGGTCAAAATATTCTGCTTTCTTATTTAGACCCTCCCAATTTTTTTTATACATGAAATGCTGTTGAATTTCATAAATAAACAAAGCAAATGAAAAAAATATTGATAGTAAAATTACTTTCTTGAAAATCATTTGTGTATACGTTTTAGCTAAAAAATATTTTACAAAAAAAAGATGATTTGAAATTAAACGAGATAAAATGCTTAGGTAATTGCGAATGGAATATTTAATATTCAGGATAATTACGGACTGATATTATAAATATTTATTGATTCTATAATAAATAAGCGCCGATGGCATAAGTGAAGTCTATAATTATTTATCGTCGAAAAGAACCTGTGTATTAGGCCCACAACTGACAGGCATACCGGTATTTTTTTATGAGATAAATTAAGTTTGAATTACGTCTAAATATTTTTGTATACTAGCTGGTATGGAAAAGGCTTGAGCCCTTTGTTTTAATATAGCACTATCTATAGGCGTTTTTAATGCCCTTTCAATGGCATCACTCAATAATAATGGGTCTTCAACAGGGCATAAAAAACCATACTTCCCATGCTCTAATATTTCATTAGGGCCACTAGGGCAATCTGTGCTTACTACATTTATTCCTAGAGCCAAAGCTTCCACAAGAGTAGAAGGCAATCCCTCGTAATTAGATGAAGAAACTAATAAGTCTGATTTGCTTAAATATTTAAACGGATTATTCTGAAATCCAATTAATCTTATAGATTTCTGCAAATCATATTTATTTACTAATGCTTGAAGATTATTTCTTTGAGATCCTTCTCCAATTAAATAAACCAATAATTGATACCCTTTTTGTGATAAAATATTTACTGCTTCAACTAATAGTTTTTGATTTTTACCAATATCTAATCGGCCAATGCACACCAATTGATGCTGGCACTTAATTCTATTAGAAAAATCTATTACCTCTTCTTTTGCCAATTCATAGATATTATCATCGAATACAGGATTGTAAATAACAGCCAGATGTTTCGGTGTTCTACCTAAAATACTTATAAAGCCTGAAGCTACTCCTGTGCTAACAGCTATTATTTTATCTGCATTAACTATAATCATTTTGTTTATCAGCTTCAACCAAATACAATTTAATTTGGGTAAAACTTTCAATTGACTTGGCAGATCATAGTGTAAAGTAGCGATTACAGTTACCTTTATTTTATGTACGAATTTAGCAAAAATGGCAGCACAGCTAATGTAATCACTTGCAGTAATCACATGGGAGAAAGAGTTCTTTTTTAAAAACTTGGGTAAATATCTACAATAATCCAATAAAGTAATAGCACCTAATTCAACAATTTTTACTCTTTTATCCAACATGTCAAAATAAATACCTTCTTCCTTTCCTAACAATATTGTTGCTTCATGACCAGCTACCACATAACCATTTGCAATATTTGCAATTACTCTTTCCGCACCTCCCCCATTTAAATTATTTAATATAAAAAGTACTCTTTTCATGTTCAAAAATTTGTCTGCTATTTCTTACTTGTCTAACCTTAATTTTCTTTTGATAAAAAATACGCCTTTTTATTTTCACTGAAAGTTAATCCGGTAATTTAAAGCCCCTCTTTCTATTGGCATCAGAAAAGTTGAATCGAAAAAGTTGTTTTATAATGAAAATAAAATTAAAAAAGATTTGCTTCCGATAAATATATGAAATGAATAAAAAACAAAATAGAAATGATAACATGTTGGCCCAGGCCCAGTTTATTGAATCATGTTGCTTTATAATAAAATAATCAATAGTAATTGTAAAAATAATCGAGGAAATAGATAAATAATAAAGTTTTGTGTTTTCTTTCTTGTAATATAGATAAGATAAAATTATAAGAAAGAAAGCCCACCACATTTGACCTAAAGAAAGCAGGAAAACATATTGCAAGGAATCAATAAATTTCTCATTAATAAAATGTTTAAATAATAATGGCGAGAAAACGAATAACAACAATATAGATAAGATTATAATAAAGATATAAACGAAAATAACCCTTAGGATTTTATTGTGGTGCTTATCAAGTAAACTCTTATAAAAAAAAGGATAAAATGACATCATGAAAGATGAGGAAATAAGATTAACAACCAGCGCAATCTGACAAGCTAATGCATAAACGCCAATACTTTTATTTCCATGGAAAAACTTTATAAAATAATTGTCTGAATTGTTTAAAATAAAAATCATAAAAAAAAATGGAATAGTAGGCAACCCTCTTTTTAAAATAATTATAAACCAATTTTTAGAGAAGGAAGAATTTAGATATCCTTTATTGAAAAAGTAAATTAATATAATCACAAAACACACTCCGGAGCTAATTAATAACCCATTGATTCTGCCCATTGCGCCTTGATTACATTGTCCAATAAGGTAAATTGATACAGATAATTCAATTACGGTTTTGCTAATACTAAGCAAGGCAAAGTGTAGCGATTTGTGTTGATTGCGAAAAATTATAAAAACATATTCAACAAAAAAATTAAAGCCGCTTAAGATACATACCAAATACAACAACTTAATATTGAGGCCTGTTAACATACTTAAAAAAGTGCCAAAGAACAGTATTGAAAACAAAGAAATAATAAACGTAATAATGGAAAAAATTAATGACGTACTGATAAATCTTGGCAACTCTTTTGCAGTAAGTGAATTATACTCTACTGATAATGTTTCGCCAATACCCATGAACATAAAAGGTAGTACGAAATAGATCGAATTTGAAAAAAGAGTGATTACCCCATAATCAGACTGAGAAAGATGGTTGGTAAAAAAAGGAAGTAATAAAAAAGAAAGCGCCTTGCTTAACAAGCCGGAAATGGTATAAATACTAAATGATTTTACTAGATTCAAAGTTTATGATATAAAATTTCTTACTGAATAAATATCTTTCTCACGGCTTCGCCTCTCTCACTTACAGTAAGTATTGTAAAATTATTTTAATTGAAAAGTTAATCCTTCTTCCAGATTAACAAACGATCCTGATTAATAGTACTTTTTTGGTCATTTTGATAATCGTTTGTATATACTGCAATGGAAATTTTTTTGTCCAGCTGCTTTTCAACCTTTGTAACCAATGTTTTTAATCTATCTGCTTTCACCTTGCCAATAACCTCAAAACTCATTACAGATTCATTTATTCCCTGCGCAAGTTTTCCTATAAGATATACACGCTCTATGCTTTCAAGCTTAACCACTATATTTTCAATAATGGTATCAAGGCCAATATGCTTTTTTACTATTTGTTGTAAGTTGATGAATAACGGATGAGATGGATTGGCTGAAAAAAACTTTTTGTTTCCCACTTTCTCAGATTGGAGCAACCCTGCTTTTTCGAAACGATTGAGTTCAATTCTAATCGCGTTTGTACTCTCCTTAAATTCAACTTCCAAAGAACGCAGATAGGAGGTATTACTACTGTTTAAAAAAAATTTCAACAGCAACTTTAATCGTGTCTTGGAAGAGATAAGTGTTTCAATCATAAATTGAGTAATAAAAGTACTCAAGAAGAGATAGATTACAAAATTTAAATCTATTTTTGAGTGTATCATTGTATAAAAAAATCATACAATAATGTCCTTGATTGAACAATTGCTTTTACTGTTTTATTTATTATTAGGCTGGTGGGCGGTGCCTAAATTTTCTTTCGTCAAAAAAGCGAATTTGTCATTACTTCAATTGCGATGGCTCTTATTTTTTAAGCTGTTTGTTGGTTTGATACTGTTGATTTATGTAACATCTTCCGGTAAAAGTCCTGATTACATCAAATTTAATGATACCGGCAAAGAAGAATATCTTGTATTAATTCATACGCCTCACTTGTTTTTACAGGATCTCATGATAGATGCAAGGGAGTATGGACTAGGCCGGCTTTTTGAAACAGATTACAGCTTTTGGGGCTACCTCAGATTTAATCTCCTTTTTAAATTACTCGCCATCCTGGATATTTTCACGCTGGGGAATTTTTATATCAATACTTTCCTTTTTTGCTTCGCAACTTTTTTTGCCAACATTGCGCTGTACAGAGTTTACCAGTCGATCTTTAAAGAAAGCAAAGCCCTCGTTTTAATAAGTACTTTTTTTATTCCCTCATCGCTGGTGTTCACCACTTGTATACATAAAGATGGAGTTGTATTTATTGCATTGAGTGCTATTGTCTTTATTTTATTTAAATTCTCCCAACAATTTTCAACTTCAAAAATTACCCCTCCCATTCATCTCTCCTTTCGCCAATCATTTTATTATTCATTAATATTGGCTCTTGCTTTTGCAATGATATTTTTGATTAGAAACTATGTATTAGTTGCATTAGTTCCTGCACTAATCGCCTGGTGGCTGTCGAACCGGTTACCTATAAAGAAAATCTGGACCTTCTTATACTCCTATTTTACGTTTATCTGCCTGTTTTGTATAGCTACTTTCTTTTCTGGTTCGGCAAATCTTGCGAATATAATCATCAACCGAAGAGAAGATTTTGCTAAACTTAGGATTGGATATACAAACATTCAGATGAATAATTTGCAGCCCAACTTAAAAAGTTTTTGGTATAATTTGCCTCAGGCAATTAATCATGCTTTATTAAGACCTTATCTCTGGGAATTTTCTCGCTGGGATGTTTTTCTCACCGCCCTGGAACCTTTTTGGTATTCGATAATTTTTATAGCATTTCTCTTTTGGGGAAATAAGAAAATCTATGCCTCATCAGGGTTCTTATTGTTTGGATTGTTCTTTTTTGGAAGTATGATACTGGTTATAGGTTATACCATTCCTAACATCGGAGCTATCGTTAGATACAGAAGTATATTTTGGGTGTTTCTTATTTGTCCACTGCTTTGTAGCACAGACTGGAAAAGGATTAGCCGTTATTTGATGCGTTTCACCACATTTTTTTCCAGTAAATATCCCTGATGGCTTTCCTTACAAATAGCGATGTTATTTTCGTCGAAATGTAATTGGTGCCCGTACTCACTCATCCATCCAACATGCTTGCCAGGATTTCCAATAATTAATGCGTAGGGCAATACAGATTTTGTTACAACTGCACCCGCACCTATAAAGGCGAAAGATCCTATTTCATTTCCACATACAATTGTAGCATTAGCACCAATGGTTGCTCCTTTTCTGATGATGGTAGTTTTAAATTCATTCTTTCTGCTAATAGTACTTCTGGGATTGATAACATTCGTTAAAACAACACTGGGGCCTAAAAAAACATCGTCTTCACAAACAACTCCTTCATATACACTAACGTTGTTTTGTATACGCACATTATTGCCTATTAGGACTCGACTCCCTACCATAACATTTTGTCCGATAGTACAATTTTCGCCAATCGAAGCGCCTGTCATAATATGTGAAAAGTGCCAGATTTTTGTACCCTTTCCAATAGCACAATTTTCATCAATCACTGATGAAGGATGTATGAAAAAAGCAGACATGGTTATTTTTTTACAATTTGACTAAGATAAGCACCATAGCCGCTTTTATGAAGATTTCCTGCAAGTTTTACTAACTGTTCCGTAGAAATAAATCCCATTCTCCAGGCGATTTCTTC
>CALQJK010000085.1:0-7789 GCA_943330875.1 Chitinophaga pinensis | reverse complement strand
TCGCTGTATTTAAAATGAAAGGCATCATAGATTGCATTTTCCGGCAAGTAAAATGACAGCGATTCGTTCTCAAAAATATTGATGGTATTGGGCTCAAATAATTTTTCAGCAGAACTATTTTTTACTGGAGTTGTTTCTGTCTTTTGTATGTCGAATTGTAAAACAGCACTATTTTCCTGAGCATCTTCAACAATTATTTTTATATCGTGATGGTCATTGTCATCTAATGGAATGATTCCATTTTCTTTGGGAGCCGTTTTATATATACCATTTACATATCCGGGAAGCTTTGATAAATGCTGTAAAAATGGACCACCGTTAATCTTGGTTTTAAAATCAATGTGCGCATTCAGATAACGTGTGTCGTCATAGCTGATACTATCCATTTCAAAACCTGCAATTTCTTTTCCATCTTTAAATAACTCCGCTTTATAAATGCCGTTTTGATTAGTTGAACCTGAATAGCAATCGTATGATGTAATGGCAAAACTAATGTTGTTTGAATTTACTTTTATGATTCCTCCAGCTGGCTGAAACTTCCCATTCACTTTTTTTAATGGGTAAATTTTTGGCGTTTGTTCATACGTGCTGATGTTTCTATCGTAAACGGCTAAACGAATAATGTCAGGAGCAATATTATCTTCAATAGGAAATCCAAACAATAAAGGATTAAGCACATTTTCTGATTTCGTATCCCTGATTTCAAAATGCACATGCGGACCTTGCGAGCCACCTGTATTTCCGCTCAGTGCAATCAGTTCGCCTTTTTTTATCTTGAAAAGATTTGCGGGCAATTCCTGATCAATTTTCCATTGGTGGTTATGGTATTGCTGTTCAATTAAATAGGCTTCCAATGCCGGATAAAAAACATTCAGATGTGCATATAAAGTTGTCAATCCATTGGGATGGTTAATATAAATAGCTCTGCCAAAACCAGTAGGATCAACATGTATTTTGGCAATATAGCCATCGGCGGCAGCAAAAACTTTAAGATTCACCCGGCTGTCTGTTCGGCAATCTAATCCCATGTGGTAATGATTGGGCCTCAATTCGCCAAAGTTGGCCACAAGTCCAGGTGTTGCATCAACAGGCCATTGAAAATATTGCTGGGGATAATTCTTGGGTGGAAATAGTTGAGCTATACAAAAAGAAGGAAGGAAACAAAATAAATTCAAATAACAGAAAATATTTTTCTTCATTCTAATCACTTTTTAATTTTTTCAAAGATACAATGGATGTGATTATTTTACTAAATAAACTTCAGTTCAACATGCCATTCTCTTTTATAATTTAGTGTATGCATCCGTATCGAATCCCCGTCTGGAAAGAAGCTCCTTTTATCAGAATTATTTTGCCGCTAATGGCTGGCATTTTCTTTCAATGGAATATGCCTCTTGGTAAAAATCTAATTTTTCATTTGCTGGCTTTCTTTTCCACAGGTTTTTCCCTCTTTTATTATTTTCCCTTATCCTTAAGATTTAGATTTCGATTTTTTCAAACAGGCTTAATCCTCGCTTTGATTTTTTTAATGGGCATGCTGATCACCTGGAATCGTGATCTAAGAAATCATAACAATTGGTATGGAAATAATGCTTTATCAACAGATAAACTTGTCGTACTAATCAATGAGCCTTTAATAGAAAAGGAAAATTCATTCAAGACAATTGTTCTTGTAAAACAGGTAGTAACAAATAAGGAAGTGAAGTCTGTTAAAGGTACCATGTTGTTGTATTTCAAAAAAGAAAGTGACGTCGTCAACTTGCATTATGGCGATTTGATTTTAATCAACAAGCCTTTTGAAACTATCAATAAATCAGGGAATCTCGGAGAATTTAACAACCAGCGTTATCAGGCATTTCAGCAGATTTATCATCAAATATATCTTTCTGCTGCTGATTATGTAAAACTTCCCTTGCAAGAGTATAGTCGTATTGATCAGTTTATTTTTTCGTTAAAAGACTATACTATTCATGTGTTACAAAAGTATTTTAAAGAAGTTAAAACATTGGGAATTGCGGAGGCGTTACTCATCGGTTATAAAAATGATTTGGATAAGGATTTAGTTCAGGCATATAGCAACACTGGCGTGGTTCATATTATTGCTATTTCTGGTCTGCATCTTGGATTAATTTATATGGTGTTATTGTGGTTGTTTAATAGTATTCCGGTTGTTAATAAATCAAACGTACTCAAATCTATTGCAGTTGTTTCATGCCTTTGGATTTTTTCTTTACTTACCGGGGCATCAGCATCTGTATTGAGAAGTGCGGTGATGTTTACTTGTATTATTATTGGCAAAGTATTTCAAAAGACATCTTCTATTTACAATTCGCTGGCTGCATCTGCGTTTATTCTTTTGTGTTACAATCCATACTTTTTATGGGATGTTGGATTTCAGTTGAGTTATCTCGCTATCATTGGAATTATCTGGCTGCAAAAACCGATTCTTCATCTATTGCTGGTGAAGTCCTTTCTTCCCCAAAAAATATGGGAGATGACCTCGATTACTATTGCCGCTCAAATTGTTACTTTCCCTATTTGTTTGTTTTATTTTCACCAGTTTCCCAATTTATTTCTCTTGACAAATTTAATTGCAGTGCCATTGTCAACGATAATCCTATTTGCTGAAATAGGATTAGTTTGTTTTTCATGGTTTTCTTTGCTGGGAAACTATCTTGCGATCATTACGGAAAAGTTGATTGTATTGTTAAATACCGTTATTGAATTTTTGAATAAAATACCCTTTTCTGCTACGCAAAATATTTATGCAGATGAATATTCTACCATTTTTCTCTACGGCTTTGTTGTTTTTTTTATTTATGGATTGATATTAAAAAAGAAATCATCTTTAAAAGCAGCGTTCTTTTTTGTAACCGTTTTTGCTACTGTTCAATCTTTCGCCAATTATAAATTACTTCATCAAATTAAAATGGTAGTTTATCAATATCCACGCAAACAGTCAATCGACTTCATTTTCCAAAATCAATTCTATTTCTTTGGCGATAGCAATCTTAACATGAAATCCAAGCGTCAAATTTATTATTTAAAAGATAAAAAGGATTTCTTAAGTGGCTTGCAAATTGAAACGAACAAGGCTGTTTTCTATGATAAAAAAATTATGATACTAAGTGCAAATGAACAGTATGCTGCAGGATCTGAGAAGTTACAACTGGACTTTCTAATCCTATCTAAAAATGCACATGTAAGTATTGCAAGGATTTTACAATTTGCGCAACCTACATTAATTGTAATGGACGCTTCTAATAGTTTTTGGAAAATCTCAAAATGGAAAAAAGAATGCGATAGCCTGCACCAGCAATATTATTCCATACCAGAGCGCGGTGCTTTTGTATGCACCATTCCTTGATTTTTAAAGTGATGCTATAAATTTGGTGTAGAGCTCTTGCCAACCTTGAAAGGCTTCATCATCACCCAAAAAATTATTGTGAAATATTGGAATTAAAAGACCATTGACGTCTTCACATTGTTTTTTATAGTGCATCAATTCTTTAAGGGAGTCTTCTGTATGTTGTTTTTGTTCATAATAACTATTGGCATCCATGAAACAAAATGGAAACAATCTTAGTGTGGTTGTTTTTTCAATTGACAAGTCGTACCAAAAAAAACTACTCGCTACGGAAGCTCTGAAACCATTGATGCTGCCATATCCCATACTGAATTCATTTTGAATGCCTGCAGCTAATAATTGTTGAAAAGTTTCAGGTAAATTAAAATTGATATAATGTTGCCGAGAATTTACAATAGGGTTACCTGCTATTTTTTCCAGTTTTTTCTTCTCTTTTATAAGTATTGAATTGTGTCTGTTGCTTAACCACGAAGGATGCAACCCAATGGAATGTATTTTCGCCTGCTCACGAATCAATCTTTTCATTGGTTTTTTATTCGGAGAAATATTTTTATCATACTTGCTCCATCTTTTCGCCACTAAGAAAAAATACAATTGAGTTAACTCTTTTCTTTCAACTGAAATGTTTAAAAACTCATAACTATCATAAGGGTCTTTTTTAAACCCCAATAAAACAAGTAGTCTTTGGAAACTTGGTTTTGCAATAAAGCCGCCGATGTTTCTCATGATTCCTTTATGTCGATAAGACCAAGCCATATCAATATCATAAGTCAACATGGTTTTAAATTCAGGCCTGTAAAACTGTATATCAGGAAATGTGCCTTGCAAACTTTCAGCAAGCCATTGCATCCAAATATTCACAACTGGCTTGTCCAAAAAATTGTTTTTGAACGCTACTGCATTCTCATGTGCGTATCTTCCGTAGACATCTTTCTGGTGTGGTAAATATTCTTCGTACCTGCTTATCAAATAAAATGTAGCAGCAAAAACATCAAAACCAACATCATCAGTTGATTTAAAAAAAGCAGGAGTGTTCATTACCAAAAAACAATTTATTTCCTGTTCTTTTATTCCTTTCTCCGCCAATAATCCATGAGGGATAATTTGAAATGAAGGGGATTCTATTTTTGTTGCAGAATAATTGATAATGAAATGATCTGTATTGCTACAATCTTCTTTTTTGTTGGTAATAATATATTCTACTCCCAACTGCTCTTTCAAAATAAAATGGCAGATGTAGCTTAATCTTGCTGATATGTCTTCTGTATAAAGGAGTATCATTTTGGTATAAAAAAAGCCGGATTTCCCGACTATCTTTCTTGAATTCTAAAATACAACTTTATTTTTTATTACGCTCTTTCCAAAGCTGGTTAAATGTCTTTTCACTAAAATTAAGATGGCCTCTGCTGTTTACCCAGGGCGTAAATAATTTATTGACAACCTTATTTTTCCATTTTCCATTCCCCATATTCATCAACCTGCGATGTAAACTGGCGATTTTCCATGCTTTCCAGGCAACACGTTCCGAAAGATCAACATGCCCTTCTTCAACCGCCTCGCTTCGATTGTCTAAAAGTAATTCATGTAAGTTTATTTTTACCGCACATACTTCAGTACAATTGCCACATAAAGACGATGCATTGCTCAAATGTTTAAACTCCTTCATGCCTTGTAAATGCGGCGTAATAATACTTCCAATAGGCCCGCTATATGTAGCTCCGTAAGAATGTCCGCCGATATTTTTATAAACCGGGCAGGCATTTAAACAAGCACCACATCTTATACAGTATAAACTTTCTCTTTGCTTAGGATTTTTTAAAATTTCTGTGCGGTTATTATCCAACAGAATAACAAACATTTCAGTTGGTCCGTCTGTTTCATTGGTTTGACGCGGTCCTGTTACAATGGTATTATATACAGTCAATTGTTGTCCGGTTCCGAATGTACTCAGCAAGGGCCAAAAAAGTGCTAGATCATTTATAGAAGGAATTACTTTTTCTATACCAACAATTACAATATGTGTTTTAGGAAAGGCACAGCTTAATCTCGCATTCCCTTCGTTTTCTGTAATGGCAATTCCACCAATATCACTGATGATAAAGTTTGCGCCTGTTACACCTACTTCAGCTTCAACATATTTTTGTCGCAAAATATTTCTTGCGACTAAAGTTAATTCTTCTGGAGTAAGATTTGGTGGAGTTCCCAATTTTTCAGCAAAGAGCTTTGCAACATCTTCCTTGCTTTTGTGCATTGCAGGCGTAACAATATGGTAGGGCGCTTCACCATCTAATTGCTGAATGTATTCGCCTAAATCAGTTTCTATGCTTTCGATATTATTGTCTTCAAGTGCTTGATTCAAATGAATTTCTTCAGTGACCATGCTCTTGCTTTTTACAAGTGTCTTGCAATCACGTTCCTTGCAAATAGTAAGAATTTCTTCTATTGCCTGAGCACTATTTTCAGCCCAGATTACTTTTCCTCCTCTCTTGCTGAATTGTAATTCAAATTCTTCAAGTTGCTGGTCAAGCGTTTCAATAGCTTTCCACTTTATGTTTTTTGCTTTTTCTCTGGCGAGATGTAAGTTTTCGAATTGTAGTTTTCCTTGGGGGACGGCAGCATTGTATTTGCCAATATTAAAATTGATTTTTCTTCTGTGCTCCAGATCACTAGCTTTTACAGCACTTTTTACAATAAATGATTCAGATGAACTTGACATAAAATAAGATGAGCGAAGTTACATTTTGCTGAGTAATTAAGTCTTATTTATTTCAAAATGAATTTAGCACTAATACTCGCTTCTACTTTTATTTTTTCAAATTGAATATTGCTTTCTTGATTGTCGACTGCTTTATCCATCATGACCATCATGCCTCTTGCTGCATAAGGAACGGCATAATTCGCTTCATTATCTGTTATAAATATTGCGTTGCCAATAGATTGGTTAATTGGTCTTGTAAGTGCAAGCGCTTTTTGTCTGGCATTCTCAATTGCTTTTGAACGGCAAGCATTTTTTATATTTTCCAAATCGGAATGGTTGACTCTGTCAATAGATGTATTTGAAATCCCTAATTCTTCAAGTTTAATGAATACCTTATTTAGTGTATTGGCATCTTTAACTTTTAGGATGTATTCTTTTGTTTTGATCACGTCTTTTTGTTTGAGTAAATGAAATTTATAATTACTTATCATGTCGCTATTGGTTAAATCTTTATCTGTGTTAATGTTCATGCTTTTTAATGCAGGAATCATTTTGTTTTCTTGTTCTTCAACAGACACCCTGTCTTTCGTGTCTTTTTCAGAGATAATAATTTTTATGAAAATTTCATTTGGTGTTACCAGGCTGTCGGCACTTCCATTCACTTCAATATAAGGCTGGTCGATGAAAGTTTTTGTTTGAGTATATCCAATGGATATTGAAAATAAAAAGGCGATTGCTGTAAAAGATAATCTCTTCATATAATATCAATTATATTTTTTTAAAAAGGAATCGTAAATATAGCTGCTTTGATGTAAATGGTCTGTTAATAAACCCGAAAAAATTAACTATTATTTCAGCACGCCCAATTCCTTTCCAATTTTTGAGAATGCTGCAATGGCTTTATCTAAGTGGTATTTTTCATGAGCTGCACTTAATTGTACTCGAATTCTTGCCTGACCTTTCGCCACTACGGGAAAGAAAAATCCAACTACATAAATACCTTCCTCTAAAAGTTTTGCTGCAAATTTTTGTGTCAACACCGCATCGTAAAGCATGATGGGTACAATCGGATGATCTCCCGGTTTGATATCAAACCCTGCTTCCGTCATTTTTGTTCTGAAGTATTTGGTATTGAATTCAAGTTTATCTCTGAGGTCTGTCGTTTCGCTGAGCATATTCAACACTGCAATTGAAGCGCCAACAATGCTAGGTGCTAAAGTATTACTAAACAAATAAGGCCGGCTTCTTTGTCTCAACATTTCAATGATTTCTTTTTTGCCAGATGTAAATCCTCCACTTGCCCCACCTAATGCTTTGCCTAATGTTCCTGTTATGATATCAATTCTTCCCATCACGCCTTTGTATTCATGTGTGCCGCGACCCGTTTTTCCAAGAAAGCCCGAAGAATGGCATTCGTCAATCATTACAATAGCATCGTATTGATCTGCGAGATCACATATTTTATCTAATTGTGCAATTGTTCCATCCATGCTGAATGATCCATCTGTTACGATAATGCGACTTCTTAAATGTTTGGATGCTTTCAGTTTTTCTTCAAGATCATTCATGTTGTTGTGCTCATAACGAAACCGTTGTGCTTTACATAATCTTATTCCGTCAATAATGGAGGCATGGTTCAATGCATCACTAATAATAGCGTCTTCTTCATTGAATAAAGGCTCAAATACACCGCCATTGGCATCAAATGCAGCAGCATATAAAAT
>CALQJK010000084.1:0-7885 GCA_943330875.1 Chitinophaga pinensis | reverse complement strand
TGAATTAATATGCTGTGACCAAATCATCCATTTGTCTTTTTCTTCATAGAGGTTGAATATTTTAGAAACAGCTTCATTGGAGAAAAGTCTATCATCTCCATCAACAACTCCTATAATTGCATTATCATTTTCAACGTTATTAATTACACTTTCATAAGTGTTTCCTACTGGGTAGAGTTTTTCATCATTCCTTATAAATAGAATATCTTTATTATTAAACTTTGTAAAAGACGAGTTTCCTTCAATATTCAGGAAATTGCGAATAATAGAATCAGTCCCATCAGTAGAAATGTCGTCTCTAATAATAATACCTAAATCATCAAAAGATTGATTTGTTAATGATGTTATACAATCAATAATCAAATCTCTTGCATTATATACAGGTATAATAACAATAAATTTATTTTTTAATTTTATTGTTACTTTATTATACTTTTTAGGTTTAAACAATGATTTTATTTTGCCAATCACTTGCATAGCTTTCAATTGTTTTTTTCTCTTTTGAAATAGATCTTTTCAATTTGGTTTGCAATATTTCTTGCTTTATATATTTCTAAATTATAAGGGGGATGTAAAAATGTTTTATTTATAATATTGCCAAATTTATCAATATTGTAAATCCATCCAGATTTACCACACAACCAACCTTCTATTGTTGTTCTTCCCAATAGAACTCCAGCAGTCTCATAACATTCTGCAACAAATTTTTCAACATGAAAAGTTTCTTTAAAATGTCGAACATGAGTATTTTTCATGACTTCTGAGATATAATTAGAATGGTTTTTTCCTACTAACCATAGCTCTTTGTTATTTATTTTTGAATATTCTATTAAGTCAAATATCGTTTGTCTTCTTATATTATCGATGGTTCCAACAAATAAAATATAATTTTTACAAACCGTACTGATCTTTGTAAATTTCAATTCGTCTATTGGGTTATAAATAACCTCAATAATATCAGAACTTATCCCAAACTTACTAATGATATGATTTTTTATTTCCGGTCTAATGGCAATATACTTATAAATACTTGGATGAATAACTGGATCTTCTAATTCATAAACTTCAGAGTGTATTGAACATACTTTGGGTATAGCAGGGAATTTTTTTATTAGTATTTCTACAATTGGTTTATGCTGACAGTGGATTATATCAAAATTAATTCCAGACGGAATTAATTTTAGTGGAATAACTTTTATGCCTAATTTCCTTGCTCTATATGTTAGTGTGTTACCAATTGATTTAGCTACGATGTATACTTCGTAATCTTTTTCAATTAGTTTTTTTGCTAACTCAAAAACATACAATTCGGATCCTGTATATTCCTTAAAACTATAACAACCTATTAGGACTTTTATTTTTTTTGAGTTGCGCTTTGTACCATAAAAAATAAGGTTGATAAAAAAAAGCAAGATTTTTTTAATCACTAAAATGGTATATTATTTTAAAAATATTATGTAAATAAGACTAAATATCATCCGTCATTAATTATACAACATTCTTTTTTAGTATTTAAAATAAAGGATGAAGTTTAATAGCTCGTTAAAATTTTTCTCGCTCCCCCTTCCACCATCTCCACGCAATCACCCCAATTATCGCAAATGGTGCCAGCATCAAATACAATATTCCATTATTCAATCCCAACGCTGGTTTTTCACCCAATTGAGAAGCTGTTTTTGTGCACATGGAGCATTGCGCTTCTGAAGATATTGGAAGCACAAAAATCAGTACAAGAATTAATAAAAGGAGATGCTTTCTTTTCACGCTGTAAAGGTAATTACAAATTACAAAACAGCCCACAGTTTTAAAACCGTGGGCTGATGAATTAAAATTATTTTAACCAGATGAATATCTTATGCCTCTTGTGACATTGATTTAGAAACACGCTTGCGATCATCTTCATTTAAGATAGTTTTTCTCAAACGAACGCTTTTTGGCGTTACTTCAATACACTCATCTTGTTGTATATACTCCATACATTCTTCTAAAGACATCAAAATCTTTGGTGCTGCTTTTGACGCATCATCAGATCCACTCGCACGGTGATTCGTTAATTTTTTTGGCTCAGTAGCATTTACTACTAAGTCTCCTGGTTTGATATGTTCTGCAATAATCTGACCTGCATATACATCTTCTCCTGGATCAACAAAGAATCTTCCTCTTTCCTGTAATTTATCTATAGAATAACCTGTTGTTCTTTCAGTTGATTTTGATAGCAATACGCCATTATTTCTGCCTGGAATATTTCCTTTCCATGGTTTGTATTCCAGAAAACGATGTGCCATTACCGCTTCTCCTGCTGTATTGGTTAACATGTTACTTCTCAATCCTATTAAGCCTCTTGAAGGAATTTCAAATTCTAAATGCTGCATTTCTCCTTTGGTTTCCATTACGAGCATTTCTCCTTTACGTTGTGTAACCAAGTCAATTACTTTACCACTAAACTCTGCAGGAACATCAACTACCAATACCTCAAAAGGTTCACTTTTAACACCATCAATTTGTTTTACAATAACTTGAGGCTGTCCAATGGTTAATTCAAATCCTTCTCTTCTCATGGTTTCAATTAAGATTCCCAAATGAAGAATACCACGACCGAATACCAAGAAGCTATCCGCACTATCACTGTCCTCAACTCTTAAGGCTAAGTTTTTTTCTGTTTCTTTAAACAAACGATCACGAAGATGACGACTGGTTACAAATTTTCCTTCTTTACCGAAAAAAGGAGAGTTGTTGATTCCAAATAACATACTCATTGTTGGTTCATCTACACTGATTACTGGAAGTGCTTCCGGATTTTCAATGTCTGCAATGGTATCTCCGATATTAAAGTCATCCAATCCAACGACAGCACAAATATCACCTGCAACAACCTCTTCAGCTTTCTTTTTACCCATTCCCTCAAATACATATAATTCTTTAATCCTCATTTTTTTGATAGATCCATCAGCTTGCATTAATGCTATTTGCTGATTTTCTTTAATGCTTCCACGTGCAACTTTTCCTACTGCAATTCTTCCTAAGAAAGAAGAATAATCCAATGAAGTAATTTGCATTTGTGAAGGTCCTTCATTTACTTTTGGCTCTGGTACAAACTCTAAAATCGCATCCAGTAAAGGAAGAATATTATCTGTTTCTGTTAAGGAAGTATTCATCCAGCCATTTTTGCTGCTTCCGTAAATGGTAGGGAAATTCAATTGCTCTTCTGTAGCATCCAAGTTGAAAAATAATTCAAATACAGCATCATGCACTTCGTCAGGACGACAGTTTGGCTTATCAACTTTATTGATAACTACAATTGGGCGCAAACCCAATGCCAGTGCTTTTTGAAGTACGAAACGCGTTTGAGGCATAGGGCCTTCAAAAGCATCTACCAGCAACAAAACACCATCAGCCATTTTCAATACTCTTTCTACTTCACCTCCGAAATCCGAGTGACCAGGAGTATCGATAACGTTAATCTTAACGTCTTTATAGGTTACAGAAACGTTTTTACTAAAAATGGTAATGCCTCTTTCTCTTTCAAGATCATTACTATCCATAATCAACTCTCCAGTTTCCTGATTATCTCTGAAAACTTTAGTTGCGTGTAAAATCTTGTCCACCAAAGTTGTTTTACCATGATCTACGTGGGCAATAATTGCGATGTTGCGAATGTTCATATAAGTTTATTTTGGATTTTGCTTCTAGCTGAAAGTGAGCGAATACGGCTTACATTATAAAGCTAACAGCAAAATCTGCTGTTTTTTGACGCGCAAAGGTAACATTATTAAGCGGCTTGGCAAGGGTTTAATGTAATTAGTTTGTGAAATCTGTAAACGGGTGATACATTATTTCACTTTTATTTCACCGCAGACAACAGGAGTAAAAGAGATAAAGTATAGGTTTTAAGTTGAAATAACCCTCAGCAGTCTTCTTTCTCTTTGCAATAAAAACAATAAATATTTGTCTAATTTTATCAATCATTATTACAAATCATGAATTTTAAGCTCTTTTCAGAATATAATCCAGCCGGAGACCAGCCCGAAGCAATTAGGCAATTAACCCAAGGCATCCTTGAAGGAGAGAAATATCAAACCCTTTTGGGTGTTACAGGAAGTGGTAAAACCTTTACCATGGCTAATGTTATTCAAAATCTACAACGCCCAACACTTGTTCTTACGCATAACAAAACTCTTGTGGCGCAGCTCTACGGAGAATTCAAACAATTTTTTCCTGAGAATGCCGTAGGTTATTTCGTGTCTTATTACGATTACTACCAGCCAGAGGCCTATATGCCTGTAACGAATACTTATATAGAAAAGGATTTAAGTATTAATGAAGAGTTAGACAAATTGAGATTACAAGCCACGGCACAGTTGTTAAGCGGAAGAAGAGATATTATAGTTGTGGCAAGTGTGAGTTGTATTTATGGTATGGGGAATCCAACAGAATACGAAAATGGTATTATTCGAATCCACGAAAAACAAATTATTTCAAGGCAAGGGTTTCTTCATGCATTAATTAATTCGCTTTATCATCGCAGCCAGGGTGATTTTGAAAGAGGGTCGTTTAGGGTTAAGGGTGATACTATCGACATTAACTTACCCTATGTAGATTTTGGTTATCGCATTTCTTTTTTTGGTGATGAAATTGAAAGTATTGAGACCTTAGAATTGACAACAGGGAAGAGAATTGGCAATGTTGAAAATGCCGCAATTTTCCCCGCTAATTTATATCTCGCGCCAAAGAATATGATGGCTGAAGTAATCAGCGACATACAAGATGAATGCGCAGCTCAGGTAACTTATTTTAAAAATGTTGGGAAGTACACGGAAGCACAAAGAATTTCTGAGCGCGTGAATTATGATTTAGAAATGATCAGGGAACTGGGGTATTGTTCTGGTATTGAAAATTACTCTCGTTTTTTTGATAGAAGAAAACCTGGCAATCGACCTTTCTGTTTGCTTGATTATTTCCCCAAAGATTTTTTAACAATCATAGATGAAAGTCACCAGACCATTCCTCAAATAAGCGGGATGTATGGTGGTGACAGAAGTCGAAAATTAGTATTGGTTGATTACGGATTCAGATTGCCATCGGCAATGGATAATCGCCCGCAGAATTTTAATGAATTTGAAAACATTACCGATCAGACTGTCTTTGTATCTGCTACTCCTGGCGAGTATGAATTACAAAAATGTGGTGGCGTTGTGGTGGAGCAGGTAGTAAGACCAACAGGATTGTTAGATCCGCCAATAGAAGTAAGACCAACGCTGAATCAGATTGATGATTTACTGGAGGAGATTGACAATAGGATTATCAAAGGCGATCGTGTTTTGGTTACAACCTTAACTAAAAGAATGGCGGAAGAATTGCATAAATATTTTGAACGCATCAATGTAAAATCAAAATACATTCATAGTGATGTGGATACTTTAGAACGAGTGGAAATTCTTAGAGAATTACGGTTGGGTGTTATTGATGTATTGGTTGGTGTAAATCTGTTAAGAGAAGGACTGGATTTGCCGGAAGTTTCTTTAGTGGCCATTATGGATGCAGATAAAGAAGGTTTTTTAAGAAATGAAAGAAGTCTAACGCAAACGGCTGGACGTGCTGCAAGAAACGCAGACGGATTGGTAATTTTTTACGGAGATAAAATTACGGCAAGTATGCAAAAGACCATTGATGAAACGCAGCGCAGAAGAGAGAAGCAAATTGCTCATAATACATTGCATGGAATCATTCCTACAACCATTAAAAAAACAAAAGATCAGATTATAGCCCAGGGGAGTGTATTGGATGTAAAAGGATACGACCCATCAAACCCCTATGCTTTACAAAATGAAGATGCAAAAATATCTTTAGCGGCTGAAGAACAAGTGGAATACAATACGATTCCTCAGTTGGAGAAAGCCATTGCCCAAACAAAAAAGCAAATGGAAAGAGCTGCAAAAGACCTTGATTTTATGGAAGCCGCAAGATTAAGAGATCAAATGTTTGCGATGAAGAAAAAACTGGAAGATATGAATGCATAAAAATAACTAACCCACGGTTTAAACTGTGGGTTAGTAAAAATGATTCTTTTGAAGTGAAATCTTATGGGATATTGAAATCTATAAGAACACGATGTGTTACAGAAGGAGTACTTCCTGGGAAAGTTGAATTAGTTAAACTTTCAATTAAACCAACCGCATTTGCATAATAATAATCTACTTGTGAAACCTGTGTAGCAGGGAAGCCTGGAATTATTGTTGCAGAAATTCTTTGACGAACATGAATGACATCATAGAAGGTGCCATATGGTACAGTTCTGCTAATTCCTTTTGCTATGATTGAATAGTTGATGGAAATATTCAGTCCAGATACTGTTGCTGTTTCTGTCCAAGTTCCTCCAACAGGAAGATTTGATTTTATTAAAACACTTTTTACACGAGTTGAAACGCCACCTTGATTAATATTTAATATCAACGTACTTATTTGATTTATACTATCACAATTGTGATACACCGTATCTCCGGCATTTGTAAGTGTTACATCGTAATGCATTATGGAACCACCACTGCCAATCATAGTGTCTCCCAAAATTGTAATCGTTTCTGCAACAGGCCCAGGAACCCCATCGGTTGTATCAATATAATTATAAGTACTTCCATCGCACCATGGCTGGTAAGAACATGCTTTACATACAGAAGGCAAGACTATTGTTGTAGTAGTGAATGTATAGGATGCACTATAGGAACTGTTACCACTTGAACAAACTGTTTGTACTTGAAATTCGTATGCAGTACCTGCAGTCAACCCTGTGATTGATGTTGAATTTGTATTACTGCTTGCAGTCATCCAACTTGAAGCTGAAACTGCTTTATACTGTACATTGTAAGAAGATGCGCCTGTTACAGCTGTCCAATTTAACATCGCACTAGTTGATGTAATCGCAGTTGCTGTTAAGCCAGATGGAACATCGCAGCTTGTTGTATTTCCTGAAGGCGTTAATGATGTTGAGGAAGAAAAAGCACTGGCACCACTGGCACATATTGATTGTACCTGAAATTCATAATTACTTGAAGGTGTTAATGCTGTAATTGTTATCGATGTTGCAGAACTTAACTGAGATGACCAGGTTGACGTGCCATAAACTCGGTATTGCACACTATAGGATATTGCTCCTGTTACAACTGTCCAGTTTATGGTAGCTTCCCCTGCAACTGTTGATATTCCTGAAACACCGGAAGGAACGCCGCAAGAAGTCCCACCGCCATTATTTGTAGTGTCAATACCAGTACCAGGTAAATTTCCAGTTACATCGCTCAATTCTTTTTCACAAGAAGTGGTTAATAATGCAATGAACAGAATACTAAGAGCTAACTTAATGAAACGAATCATAAAATAAATTTTTACGAAAATAACTTTAATCTATCATACAGCAATTATTTCAATATGCTATTTTGTTTGAAAATATAAGGGTGTATTATATGTGTATTGTATATAACATGTAAACAGTGGTCCCCGTTCCTATAAACAATAATTCCTTATTCCTTTTCCTTCATTTGTTTTACTTTTATATTTATGCAGAAAAAATTGTACTTGTTAGATGCTATGGCACTGGTATTTCGTGCTTATTATGCTTTAATCAGAAGTCCTCGTATTACAAGTAAAGGAAGGAATACCAATTCCCAATTCGGATTCACCAATACTTTAATTGATTTGATAAATAACCAGAAGCCGACTCATATGGCGGTGTGTTTTGATACCCATGCTCCTACAGAACGGCACCTAGATTTTGCTGAATACAAAGCGAACAGACAAGAAGCCCCTGAAGATATTATTTCCGCCATTCCCGATATTAAAAGAATAATCGAAGGGTTTAATATTCCTGTTGTAGAAATGGATGGATTTGAAGCCG
>CALQJK010000083.1:0-8057 GCA_943330875.1 Chitinophaga pinensis | reverse complement strand
TTTTATTATGCAGGGTGGGCTGATAAACTGGAATATGCAGTTCCTAACAGGAACCCACAGCCGCTGGGTGTAGCCGGACAAATCATTCCATGGAATTTCCCATTGTTGATGGCTGCCTGGAAAATAGCACCGGCACTGGCAACAGGGAATACGGTCGTATTAAAGCCCGCTGAAACTACATCATTAACTGCATTGAAACTTGCAGAAATCATACAGGAAGCAGATTTGCCTCCCGGTGTTGTAAACATCATTACAGGCGCAGGAGCTACAGGTGCTGCGTTGGTTAATCATCCCGATATTAATAAAATTGCGTTTACAGGATCAACTGACGTTGGAAAAATAATTCAAAAGGCAATTGCAGGTACAAATAAAAAAGCTACGCTCGAATTGGGTGGAAAAGCGGCTAACATTATTTTTGATGATGCGCCGTTAGACCAAGCTGTAGAAGGGGTTATCAATGGCATCTTCTTTAACCAGGGGCATGTTTGTTGTGCTGGATCAAGATTGTTTGTACAGGAATCTGTTTATAAAATTGTATTGCAAAAATTAAAAGATAGAATGGAGTCGCTAATCTTAGGAGATCCATTAGATAAAAACACGGATATCGGGGCTATCAATTCAAAACAACAATTAGAAGTTATTAATAAATACCTTAAAATAGGACAACAAGAAGGAGCAGAAATGTTTCAAAGTTCATGCACCATTCCTAAAAAAGGATTTTATTGCAGACCAACAATATTTACGAATGTGGCACAGTCAAATCGAATTGCTCAGGAAGAAATATTTGGTCCGGTATTGTCCATTCAGACTTTCAGAACTGAAGATGAAGTAATTGAGAAAGCAAATAATACTCCGTTTGGATTATCTGCAGGAGTATGGACAGATAAAGGGTCTAAGATTTTCAATATGACCTCTAAATTAAGAGCAGGGGTAATTTGGGCTAATACTTATAATAAATTCGATCCAACATCTCCTTTTGGTGGGTATAAAGAAAGTGGTTTTGGCAGAGAAGGTGGATTACATGGATTGAGTGCGTACTTAAAAATGTAATGATTATTGTATATGGTTTGTTGTTTAAAGGTTTGGTCAACTAACAATCAACAATAAACTACAAACAAAAAACAACAAACGTCAAAGAATAAAAATATGGCAACTAATAGCAGACTCGAAGTATTAAAAACATACAAAATTTACATCGGCGGTCAATTCCCAAGAACAGAATCCGGCAGAACTTATATAGCTACTAACGCTAAAGGTGATTCGCTTGCAAATGTATGCCTGAGCTCAAGAAAGGATTTTAGAGATGCTGTGGGAAGCGCTCGCGGTGCATTTGGCGGATGGAGTGGAAGAGCAGCGTTTAATCGCGGACAAATTTTATATCGAATTGCTGAAATGCTCGAAGGAAGAAAAGCACAATTCATAGAAGAATTGATGAAGCAAGATGCAACAAAAGTTAATGCAGAAAAGGAAGTCAATCTTTCTATCGAAAGACTTATATATTATAGTGGCTGGTGCGATAAATACCAACAGATATTCAGTAGCGTAAATCCTGTTGCCTCATCTCATTTTAATTTCTCTGTATTAGAACCCATGGGAGTTGTAGCTGCAATAGCACCTCAGGATACTTCGTTGATTGGATTAGTTTCAATAATGGCACCAATCATTGCAGGAGGAAATACTTGTGTGATTTTAGCATCTGAAACAAAACCACTTTGTGCTGTCACTTTTGCTGAAGTGCTGAATAGTTCTGATTTGCCAGGAGGTGTAGTAAATATTTTAACAGGGAAAGTAGCTGAGTTGTTGCCATTCTTTGCAGATCATATGGATGTAAATGCAACTTGTTACAGTGAAAAAGATGTAGCTGCTTTAAAAACAATCAAAGAAAAAGCTTCTTTAAATGTAAAGCGTGTCATTCATTACGACAATAAAAAATGGAATAGCGAAGAAACACAATCTCCTTATTTTATAAACGACTTTCAAGAAGTTAAAACCACGTGGCATCCGATTGAAAATATTGGTGGGGGGAAAGCGGGATACTAGAATAGTTTAAAAGGTTTAAGAATTTTAATGAGTTGAGCAGGTTGATATCTTCAACCTCTGAAACATCTTGAACCTATTGAACCTTTTAAACCTAATTTTTCGAATCTAGGAATTAAATAAAATATAACATCTAAAGAATCATAAACTCCTTTAATTTTACAAAAAAATAATAGTATATGAATACAAGTAAAATAATCTTATTAAGTTTTGTCGGATTAATCGTAATTGTTTTTTTCTGGGGATGTAATGGGTATAATGGATTAATATCCTCAGATCAGGGCGTTAAAAAAGTATGGAGTAATGTAGAAACGAATTATCAACGCAGAACGGATTTATACAGCAGCGTAATCAAAACGATTGAAGGATCTGCAAATTTCGAAAAATCAACTTTGAAAGAAGTAATGGAAGCAAGATCAAAAGCCACTCAAATCAAAGTAGATATTAATGACCCCGCTTCACTACAAGCTTACCAAAAAGCCCAAGCCAATTTGCAAGGATCTTTCAGCAGATTAATGGCTGTAGCTGAAAATTATCCTAATTTAAAAACAACAGATGCTTTCAGAGATTTTCAAACTCAAATTGAAGGAACTGAAAACAGAATTAATGTAGCTCGTCAGGATTACAACAAGGCAATAGAAGATTTTAACTTGAGAGTAAAACGCTTCCCAAGTGTGATTTTGGCTCGTTTGTTTGGTTATAATGAAAAGCCTTACTACAAGGCAGATGAAGGCACTGAAAAAGCTCCTGAAATTAAATTTGATATCAAATAAATCTCAACTGAATGCTAGGATTGTTCAAAAAGAAAAGTTTATTGCCTTTGGCAGATAACAAACGAATTGTTGAAGCCATTAAAGCTACAGAACAATTAACCAGCGGAGAAATAAGGGTATACATTGAATCTAAGAATCCATTTGTAAGTACTATAGAGAGAGCTTCGGAATTATTTTTTAAAATGCAGATGCAAAATACGAGGCAGCGCAATGCTGTCTTGTTATATCTCGCAGTGAAAGACAGAGAAGTAGCTCTTTTCGGTGATGAAGGCATTCACCAGCAAGTGGGTACTGAATTCTGGAACGCACAGGTTAATCAAATGATTCAGCTTTTTAAAAACAATCAACTCTCGGATGGCATTGTCAAGTGTATCGCTGAAGTTGGAAATGTTTTAATCGATAAGTTTCCCTATGATGCTGCTGCAGATAAAAATGAATTGTCTGACGAAATCGTTTTTGGAAAATAAATTCAACCACTGCAATGAAATTTTTAAAATACGGCTCCCTTTTTTTTGTAATTTCCTGTCTCTTTATTAAAGGGTATAGCCAGAATCTTCTTTCAAAGCCATCACCATCTCGTCTTGTAAATGATTTTACCAATACGCTCACTGCTGATCAGGCAAATGCAATCGAAAGGAAGTTAGTGGCATTTGATGACAGCACTTCTACTCAAATTGCAGTAGTAATAGTTAAATCACTTGATGGTGCAGAAATTAGTGATTATGCACTTAAGCTTGGACGTGATTGGGGGATTGGGGGAAAGGATTATAACAACGGAGTCGTTTTTTTAATTTCAGTTGAAGACAGAAAAATAAATATTTCTACAGGATATGGTGTAGAAGGCGCATTGCCAGATATAACTGCCAAGCATATTATAGAAGATGTTGTAAAGCCCAATTTTAAAGGTAATGATTTTTACAGAGGAATTGATGAAGGAACAGATGCAATCATTAAAGCGGTTAAAGGAGAATATCACACGCCAAGAAAAAAGGGAGGGGCATCTTCTGGAAAAATTATTTTTATCATCATCATTGTAATATTTATTTTATCGATGTCGTCTGGTGGTGGCGGTGGAACGATGATGAGCAGAAGAGGCCTTGGCGGCGCGATGTTATTTCCGATGATGGGCGGAGGCTTTGGTAGCGGCGGCGGAAGTAGCTCCGGCGGCGGATTCGGTGGATTTGGAGGCGGAAGCTTCGGCGGCGGCGGAGCGAGTGGGGGATGGTAAATTTAGTTGTCAGTTTAATAGTTTAAAGTTGAAAGGTTTCATCTTCTATCTAAAACTATAAAAAGAAGGATTGACTAATTTATCCTATTAACTAATCAACTAATCAACTAATCAACCCTTCAACTAAATCCCCCTTATTTAAAAACCTCATTCACATAGTCCTCAATTTCTTTCCCTTTAGCTTTAGATAATTTATCAAATGACTTCTTAAATCCTGGATCAATATAGCTTCTGTATTGTTCAGGAATCATTTTTCTCAGACTAATCATTTTATCAATCCCCGTTTTGATTTTTGAAAGGTCATTAACTTTTAAAAGATAATCTGCGAATTTTTCTGAAAGGCCCATTTTTTCTTGATTTAATGGAGCTTCATCAAAAGCTTTTGCAACAAAATCAAAATCCGCCTCTCCTCCCTTTGTAATCAAAATGCTGATAATTTCATCTGCTAAAGTCCCCTTAGCGTCGGTGCTGTATTTTTTGGCCAAGTCGTATGCAAGTTCAGGATGCTGAGCCACTAATCCTTTAAATGCAGCTCCTGCAACATTATAAGAAGAATCGTTTATGGCATTCTCAAAAACAGGAAGGTATTTTTTGTCGCCATTTTTAACGAGGAAATTAATTGCTACAGCTTTTACTTTTCTGCTTTTATCATTTGTGGCAATGGAAACTATGGTGTTAATAATAGCAGAATCATTTTTTAATGCGGAAGTGCCAATTTTTTGAATGGCTGCAATTCTTAGTTTATAAAACTGATCTTGCAAACCGTTTGCTATTTGAGGCAGATTTTTCTTAGCAAAATAGTCTAAAGCTTCTTTTCTGTCCAAATAGTTTTTACCATATTTCCATTGTGCCTGATAGTTTTCAGCCGTTTTATCCTCAGTCTTTTCCGCTAGCAATATTTTATCAGCATCTACGCTAATCCATTCTGGTTTCTTTGAAGTATTGAAATAGAAAGTGTCGGTCTTGTTATTGACAATAATCTGATGTCTTGTTTTATTTCCATCAACATATACATCAATGGCAATAGGCAATGTAAATACTTTGCCTGATTTTTGCGTTTGATTAACAATAACAGCAGCGTATCCTGTTGAATCATAATTGTAGCTTATCTTTAATTTCGGGTGTCCGCTACCGTAATACCATTGATTCCAGAACCAATTCAGGTCTTTACCCGTAACTTCTTCAAATGCCAATCTTAATTGCGCCGCTTCTCCTGTTTTGAATTTATTGTTGGTTAAATAAACATGTAGTGATTTGAAAAAGGCTTCATCTCCAACGTAGTTTCTGAGCATGTGTAAAATCCTTCCGCCTTTATTGTAACTCACGCCATCAAAAACATCTTCTCTGCTGGAATAAAAAAATCGCACCAGGTCTTTCTTTTCACCACCACTCATCAGATAACCCTGCATATCATCATAGTTATGCGCATCAGCCCAGTCTTTACCATATTTATATTCATCCCACAAGTACTCGCTATAATTAGCAAAACTTTCGTTAACGGTGATATTGCTCCAACTTTCAGCTGTTACTAAATCGCCAAACCACTGGTGAAATAATTCGTGTGCAATTGTTTCTTCCCATTCGTTGCCGTCAGATAATTCTCTGGCATTTTGATAAGCACTTTCCTGGTGTAATGTAGCTGTAGTGTTTTCCATTGCACCACTTACATAATCACGTCCTACCATTTGTGAATATTTTTGCCAAGGAAATTCAACCCCAAGTTTATTGGAGTAAAACGCCATCATTTCTGGAGTATTGCCGAAAATGCCACGAGCATAAGGCTGGTATTTTTTCTCAACATAGTAACTCACTTCCTTCCCTTTGTAGGAATCTTTTACGATAGCAAAATCTCCAACACCCATAAAAAACAAATAGGGTGCATGAGGTAAATCCATTTTCCATGAATCCGTTCTGGTGCCATCTACATTTTTCTTTTGACTCATTAATAGTCCATTGCTCAATGTCACATATTTATCCGGCACAGTCATGGTAATCTCTTCTGTGGATTTCTGGTTGGGTTTATCAATGGTAATCATCCAAACACTGTTTGATTCTGTTTCTCCCTGAGTCCAGATTTGAGTAGGTTTATTTTTGTCGGTTCCTTTAGGATTGATGAAGTACAAGCCTTTTGCGTCAGTTATTGCCGAGCTGCCTTCAGCTTCAATATCATTAGGTTTACTGGTATAGCTGAAATAAAGGGTGTATTTCTCTTTGTTGGTATAGGTTCTGTTGAGTTTTATATTCAACTTTAAACCGTCGTAACTGTATTTAAGTTTGACAGGATTAACACCATCCATAAGTTTTACTTCAAGAATTTCCATTCCTTTAGCATCTAGTAAAACACTGTCAGTTGCATAACATGTAGGCTTTAAGGTCAGCCATTCTTTTCCGTACATATATGATTTGTCATAATCAAAACGAACATCCAGTTTGGTATGAACAAGGTCATTGATTCGCAACTCGCTTCCTCTGTAATTATTTTTCCATGAAGTGTCTTCTGCTTCATCTTGAAATTGCGCAAAACTTAGGCAGGGGATAGTAAAAAAGAAAAGGGAATAAATTATTTGCTTCATGTTATTGTTTTAGGATGCAAAAGTAATAGCATTATCTTATATGAAATCTTAAATTTATTACAAATCCAATCGTCTATATTATGTAGCTTTGAAAAACATCTACGATTAACGAAATGAAGGGTATTTATTTTCTGATTTTATTTTTTGTTGTTGCAGCATCAGCCAAGGCGCAACCTTTCCATTACATCTACATTCAAACCGAAGACAAACAGCCGTTTTATGTGAGAGCTAAGGAGAAAATTTACAGCTCTTCTGAGTCTGGTAGTCTTACCATTTCAAAGCTTATAGAAGGCGATTTTATATTTTCGATTGGATTTCCTAAAAATTCATGGCCTGTTCAAAAGTATAAAATCACAATTAGTCAAAAAGATGTTGGATTAATCTTAAAAAAATCAACTGATAATTTATGGTCGCTGTTCAACCTTCAATCATTACAATTGATCCCTTCTTTAGATGCTACTGGGAATGCTACAATAAATGACATGAATAATGACTTTTCCAATCTTTTAGCGCAAGTAAGTAATATTCCAATGGATGTCCAGGGAAAGAATCAAGTCGATACTTCCCCCAAAAGAACGGACTTAATTCATGTAGATTTAAATGATAGCGCGTCTGCTATTTTAAGTAACAATAAAACATCTTCCTCATTAGTTCTAGATTCGATTAATAAAAAAGACACTATAAATACAGTATTTAATAGTAATGTTGAGGGGGTTAAAAAAAAGGACACCATAAAATCCACTACGGAGAATATGCAAGTTAATACGATTTCTCCTCCCGTGATTGCAATTAATCCTCCTGTAATCATTACTGATCCAATTCAAAACCCAATACATTCAACGAGAGCAGACACCGCGATACTTTCTGAAAAAAAACAATCCATTGCTGATACTATTAAAAATAAAGTCTACGCGATAGACTCATTAAAGAAAAGCCTCAATTTTATTGAAAATATTGCTATACAGCAGCCAAAATTAAATGCCGACTCTTTTGTAACCAGCAGTAAACCTACATTACAGATTGATTCATCAAGCAGGAAAGACTCGATTTTAATTCCCACTATTACTTCTAATACTTATAATACTACAGTAAATAATAATCCTCCATCTGCAAAAGATACAACCATTCTTAACAGCAAGATAGAGTCTGCTGTTTCAGCAGCTCAAATAGATAGTATGCTGATTAAAGATACTGCTGCTATATCAAGTGATGTTAACAGAAAGGATTCCATGGATGGATTGAAATCAACGGTTAAGGCAAGGGATACACAAAAAGGGGACAGTTCCGTTAATCTTTCGGAGCTGGGCAACATCAAAAAGAATTGCCCGTTTTTGGCAAGCGATTCAGATTTCATTCAGTTAAGAAGAGATATGACTAACGAAGACGGTGAGTCGAGGATGGTTTCATCGGCACTCGCTTTTTTTAGAAAAAAATGTTTTACAACTG
>CALQJK010000082.1:0-8093 GCA_943330875.1 Chitinophaga pinensis | reverse complement strand
CGACAAGGGCTTCATTTCAAATCAACAATAATTACAAAGAATATTGCATTTTTAACTGTTTTTGCCAATAACAACATTTATTGGATTAAATTGCAGCAGATTTTAATTACTTAAACTACCATTTCAATATGTCGGCAAATGCTCCAAAGAAAAGAGTAGCCATATTTGGCTCAACGGGTTCCATTGGCACCCAGGCTTTGGACGTGATCAGATCCAATAAAGAGCTATTTGAAGTAGAGATTCTTACGGCTCATACCAACGATGAACTGCTCATCACGCAGGCCATGGAATTCAAGCCCAATGCGGTTGTTATAGTAGATGAGGCTAAATACGAAAAAGTTAAAGCTGCACTTTCCTCCACTGACATCAAAGTTTTTGCCGGAGAATTGGCCTTAGAAGAAGTGGCCGATTTTGATACGTATGATGTTATGATTGCTGCTATTGTAGGATTTGCAGGATTAAAACCAACATTAAAAGCGGTTGAAAAGGGAAGGATTATTGCGTTGGCCAACAAAGAGACTTTAGTGGTGGCTGGAGATATAGTCATGCAAAAAGCCATTGAACACAAATCACCTATCATTCCAGTTGATAGTGAGCATTCCGCTATTTTTCAATGCTTGATTGGTGAGGCCCGAAATCCAATAGAACGAATTATTCTCACCGCAAGTGGTGGTCCATTTCTTGGGAAGAAACCTAATTTTCTGGTAAATGTAAAACGGGATCATGCCTTACAACATCCCAATTGGAGCATGGGAGCTAAGATTTCCATCGACTCGGCTACACTGATGAACAAAGGTTTAGAGATGATTGAAGCCAAATGGCTTTTCAATTTAAATCATAATCAAATCGAAGTAGTTATTCATCCTCAAAGCATTATACACAGTATGGTTCAATTTGAAGATGGCAGTATCAAAGCTCAAATGGGTTTGCCAGACATGAAATTACCGATCCAATACGCTTTAGGATTCCCTCAACGAATAAAGAACGATTTCCCAAGATTCAACTTTAAGAAATATCCTGCTTTAAATTTTGAAGAGCCCGATTATAAGACGTTTAGGAATTTGGGGCTTGCCATTGACGCACTTCAAAGTGGAGGCAACAAAGCTTGTATTTTAAATGCGGCAAATGAAATTGCAGTCTGGGCATTTCTAAAAAATAGGATTGGATTTTTAGATATTACAGCTGTGGTAGAGAAAACGATGGAGGCAATTGCCTTTATCCAAAAGCCCACATTACAAGAATATTTTGATACCGATGGTGAAGCAAGAAACTTCGCAGCATCTTTAATAAACATTTAAATACAATAACAGATTAAATAATATTATGAGTCTTTTAGTAATGGAATGGTCAAGTGTAGGACTTAAAGCTGCACAACTTTTGCTTTCACTTTCTATATTAGTTATCCTTCATGAATTTGGACATTTTATAACTGCGAAATGGTTTAAGTGTCGTGTGGAGAAATTCTATTTATTTTTTGATCCCTGGTTTTCCATTTTTAAAAAGAAAGTTGGAGATACGGAATATGGTGTTGGATGGTTACCGCTTGGAGGTTACGTGAAAATTTCTGGCATGGTTGACGAAAGCATGGATAAAGAACAAATGAAACAACCTCCTCAACCTTGGGAATTCAGAAGCAAACCGGCCTGGCAACGCTTGATTATCATGCTTGGTGGCGTTACTGTAAATATTTTATTGGCTTTTGTCATCTATGCCATGATTTTAATGGTGTGGGGTGAAAAAAACATAAAAGCTGATTCCTTGAAATATGGCATTTCTTTTAATGATCCGATTTTTAAAGAGCTGGGATTTAAAAATGGCGATAAAATACTGGCAGTTGATGGTAAACACATTCAAGACTATACCGATGTAATTAAAAAATTATTGGTTGTTGACAGTAATGTAACCATTGAAAGAGAAGGAAAGCAAATGCAATTAGCTATGCCCGTGGATCTTATTGGCAAGCTGGTTGAAAAAAGAAAAAAATCTGACAAACCAATTATTAGTCCTCGTGTACCCGTTATCGTTTTGGATATATACGATACTTCTATAGCTTATAAAAATGGACTTCGAAAAGGCGATCTTATCGTAAGTATAGATTCTGTAAATACACAATTCCGTGACCAGTTTGACGCCGTAATGGAGCAAAGAAAAAAAGGAGCAGCCATTTCTTTAATTGTTAATAGAAATAACAGTAACATAACTATTGCAACTACTTTGCAGGAAGATGGAATAGTAGGATTTGGTGCACCCAACTTACCTGAGCAATATGATAGTTTAGGCATCTATAAATACACTGAAAAAAAATATGGTTTTTTTGCTGCAATTCCTGCAGGAATCAAACGTGCGGGAAATGAATTGAGCTTTTACATAGACCAGTTTAAAAAAATATTATCGCCTAAAACTGGTGCCTACAAGGGAGTTGGCGGATTTAAAGCGATGGGATCAGTTTTCTCAGGTAATGGTTGGGATTGGGAACATTTCTGGACTATTACTGCATTTTTCTCTATCGTTTTAGCTTTTATGAATTTATTGCCCATACCTGCTTTAGATGGCGGTCATGTATTATTTACTTTAATAGAAATGATCACCCGCAGAAAACCAAGTGAGAAGTTTTTAGAATATGCACAGGTTGTTGGTATGATTTTATTGCTCGCTTTGATGCTTTATGCTAATGGCAATGATTGGTTTGGTTGGGGGAAGTAGTTAGTTGATTGGTTTATTCGTTGACTCATCATTAACCACATAGGGACTCAACTTAATCAACAAACGAACTTAATAAACTAACTCTAATCACACCGAAATAATCACACAAGATTGGTATTTTTACATGATGCTGAAGTCACTTAGTATATTTCAAAATTCCATCCGGCTTACTTTTCAAGAATTGAGGGTAAATAAGCTTCGTACAGCATTGAGTCTTACTGGAGTTGCATTTGGCATTTTTTGTATTATTGGTGTGCTCACAACCGTGAATAGCTTAGAACAAAATATTCAAAATGAAGTTAAAAGTTTAGGCAGCAATACCATCTATATAGATAAATGGGATTACAGTGGAGGTCCGAATGGCCCGATGTGGAAAATGAGATCCAGACCCGTTATGAAAAACGAGGAAGCGAGTTTGATCAAGCAAAGATCCATACTAACTGAATCCACTACTTATTTAATGCAGACCAGTGGAAATGTTTCCTACAAAGATGACCTTATTGAAAATGCTACTGTCTATTGTATCAATGAAGACCAGATTACCATACAACCCATTCAATTTGAACTAGGAAGATATTTCTCCTCTTCAGAATTTTCAAACGGTACAAACAATTGTATCATAGGCTATACTAATGCAGAAGATTTATTTGGTGTCGCAGATAGAGCCCTTGGAAAACAAATTGATATTAAGGGAAAAAAAGCCACCATCATCGGTATAATCAGAAAAGAAGGCAAAAGTTTTATTGGATGGGATTATGATAAATGTGTCATGATTACTAACAAATTCGCCAGACAAATTTTCGATCCGGAATTTTCAAACCCGATACTGATTGTAAAAGGTAAAGCCAATATCACCACCAACGCATTGAGTCAGGAGCTCAGAGGAATAATGCGACAAATAAGAAGATTAAGTCCTTTGCAGGAAGATAATTTTTCACTAAACAGCGTTGAAGCATTTAGTAAAGCGATATCTGATTCTTTTGTCACTATCAATATTGTTGGATCAATCATTGGGGGAATAAGTTTGATTGTAGGCATGTTTGGCATTGCCAATATAATGTTTGTAACAGTAAAAGAAAGAACATCAATTATAGGATTAAAAAAAGCCATTGGCGCAAGAAAAGGAACGATACTTTTTGAATTTTTATTGGAAGCATCTATTCTATGTATTCTTGGTGGAGCAATTGGTTTATTATTTGTTTACATTTTAACTTTGATCCTTTCCGGTCCATTAGAATTCCCCGTTTTTCTTTCTGTACCCATGATTATTACTACGGTAATTATTTGTTTGGTTGTTGGAATACTTGCCGGAATCATTCCTGCATCAAGAGCTGCGAATATGGATCCGGTGAAAGCGATTAGGAGTTGAGATGGTGGGTGGTTGGTTGATTGGTTGATTAAGCTACTTTTTGAATTTTTACTTTTTATTTTTTAATTTCAAATTAAATGCCCAAAATACTTGCCATAGAATCTTCCTGCGATGAAACTTCTGCCGCTATTTGTATAGATGGCAAGATTCTCTCTAATGTAATTGCTTCTCAAAAAATCCATGAAGAATATGGTGGAGTTGTACCAGAACTGGCAAGCAGAGCGCATATGCAGAATATTGTACCTGTTGTGGATGTTGCCATCAAAAATGCTGGATGTAAGTTGGAAGACATAGATGCAATAGCTTTTACGCAGGCTCCAGGTTTGATTGGCGCTTTGTTAGTAGGAGGTCAGTTTGCCAAATCTATGTCATTAGCATTGGATAAACCATTGATTGCAGTACACCATATGCAAGCGCATGTTATTGCAAATTTGATTGAAGAGCCAAGGCCGAAATTTCCATTTTTATGTTTAACGGTAAGTGGCGGACATACGCAAATCGTATTATGTGAATCTCCATTGAAGATGAAAGTTATTGGACAAACTATTGATGATGCAGCTGGTGAGGCATTTGATAAAACTGCTAAGATATTGGGACTTCCTTATCCTGGAGGTCCATTAATTGATAAGCATGCCAGAGAGGGTAACGCTAATGCCTACACTTTTACCGAGCCGCAGATCAAAGGTTTGGATTTCAGTTTTTCGGGATTAAAAACATCTATTCTTTATTTTGTAAATAATGCAGGCAGAAGTAATGTATTTAAAGAAGAACTTGTAGCCACAACTGAAGAAAGAAAAAGTTTTATTGACGATCATCTTGCTGACATCTGCGCGTCTGTACAAAACCGCATTGTGAGTATTTTATTAAATAAACTTGCTAAAGCTGCAAAAGAAACAGGCATAAATCAAATATGTATTGCCGGAGGAGTTAGTGCCAATAGTGGTTTAAGAAATTCCATTCTTAAAATGGGTGAAGAAAAAAAATGGGATGTTTATATCCCAAAATTTGAATACTGTACAGATAATGCTGCAATGATTGCAATGACAGGACATTACAAATATTTAGCCGGTGAATTTGCTGATTTAAGTGCAACGCCATCAGCAAGAGCGGAATGGTAACCAGATTTTTTTTTCTTGAAGTTATTTTTTATTATAAAATCAATATTTCCTAATTCATTTTGTCGAATCAATATTTTCAATTCAAACAATTCAACATTAATCAGGATAAATGTGCGATGAAGGTTTGCACTGATTCTTGTTTGTTTGGAGCATGGGTAACTGAACAAATGAAAGATCATGAAATTGCAAACACTTTGGACATTGGAACAGGAACTGGTTTATTAAGTCTGATGTTTGCGCAAAAAAACACTTCTGCAATTGATACAATTGAAATAGATACTGCAGCTGCAGAACAAGCTAAAGAAAACACTTTACTTTCACCATGGCATCAACGCATTAATATCATCAATCAATCTTTACAAGAATTTATTCCTATACATCAATACGACTTTATATTTTCCAATCCTCCGTTTTTTGAAGATGATTTACAAGCATTAAATAACCAAAAAAATAAAGCTAAACATAGTACAGCATTAACACTTCAGGAGTTAATTTCTTTCATCTCAATACATCTGACCCTTAATGGAAGTGGTGCTGTAATTATTCCTTATCACAGAATTGATTATTTTCAATCACAATTAAATAAACTTGATTTCTATTTCAATAAACTTGCATTGGTGAAGCAAACCGCAAATCATCCATACTTCAGAGCGATGATATTATTTTCGAGAAAAAATATTGAAAAAGGTGAAAGCAAGGAAATCATCATCCATGATGCAAATAGAAATTATACAGCAGAATTTGCAGTATTATTAAAAGACTACTATTTATATTTATAATAGCCAATCAACTAAGGAACAAATCAACTAACGTATTATACTATCACCGTATTCTTGATTTTTTTAACCCCAGAGAACAAGAGAAAATGAGTTAACACAGAGGTTAACATCAACTAACCAACCAATCAACTAACTAACCACCCCCGCATATTCTTTCATATAACTATAATGTTCTGTTAGCACACCATTTTTCACTATAGTAGCTTTGTCAATAATTGAACTATTTCCATCAACAATATCTTTCAATACATGTTTGATTAATTGCTGGCCAAAATATCGACTTGCATCTCTTGGCAGTTCATTCGGTAAATTACCTACAGACATCATATCAATAGTATCTTGAAGATACGGTGCCGTTTTTTCCATTGTCAACTTATCTACGCCATAAACAGGATCTTCGATAGTAGAATCACCCAGGTTACAAGGAACAGATCCGTACATATCGTCTGTAATGTCGGCGATAGTTTTAATATTAAAATCAGGGTTTTGCAAGGCTTCTTTGTCAAATAATCTAGGAATATCATGATCCCAATAAATACCATTCATTAGAATATCCGTATGCGGAACATATTGATCGAAAGTACATTTATACGATGAAGGATGTTGATGAAAATCATTTCGATTGTAGGTATTTTTTTCAGCATGTGCATACAAATCTCTTCCTTTAAGATGCACATAGACAGGATAGGGGAATTGCTTCTCCAAATATTCTTCAGGTTCCACTTCGTGAATGCCCAACAAATTCATTATTTCCAAAACACCATGAGCAACGCGGCCGCTACCCGTTACCGCTATTTTAATTGGCGGTATATGTAATCCAAAATAAGTATGAATCAAGTCATTAAAACTTTCATTTGAATTTACCCGATCTAATTGAAACGCACCTGTTTTTTTTCCATAAGCCATAATCCCATTATGCGCACCGACCACACCGGCAAAAAAACCAAATCCTATAATTCTTTTTCCGTCTTCATGCTCCAGACATTCATAATCAATTAGCGTTATTTTTTTAGCGATAATCTCTTTAATTAATTTTTGATTGTAGGGTTGCAATTTTTTTGTGTGAGAAAAAAACAAATACGTTTTGTTGGGAATCAACATCTTCAAAGGGACTTCTTTGATACCCAAAAGAATATCACAATCACTAACATCATCTTTCACTTCAACACCAGCCATTATATATTCTTTATCAGTATAGCAACGAGTATCACTTTGCTGGACAATAACTTCTAATCCTTCCTGAGTTTTATTGATAAATTTACAATGAGCGGGAGTGAGTGCCACTCGATTATCAGCAGGTATTTTACCTTCTCTGATGAGGCCAATTTTAAGCATTTCGGTTTTATTTGACGGCAATTTACATTTTTAAATTATTATTGTCATGCCTACCTTTGAAAAATGAACTATTTTGAATTGTTTGATTTACCCATTTCTCCTAGAGTAGATAAAGGCATCTTAGCCAGAAGGTATTTTGATTTACAGAAAAAAAATCATCCCGACTTTTTCACGAATGCCACTGAAAGTGAAAAAGAAGCAGCACTAGATGTATCCGCCGACATTAATAAAGCATTTATCATATTCAAGGACAATCAAAAGACACTCGAATATTTTTTAACAGTACTGCAAGTGATTTTGCCAAACGAAAAGTACAGTTTACCGAATGCTTTTTTAATGGAGATGATGGAATTCAATGAAGAACTAACAGAAATAGAGCCGTCAACAGCAATAGAAAGAGTAAATGAATATGAGGAAGTATTTTTTAATCAGATTAAAGAAATTATTGAACACTATACCAGCAATACGTCAGAACAGTCTTTATTAAAAATGAAGGAATATTATTATAAGAAAAAATATTTGCAGCGTATTTTGGATAGGTTGGTTGATTAATGTATTTTCGCATCCCTTATTTTTATTGCCCAGATGGCGGAATTGGTAGACGCGCTAGACTCAAAATCTGGTTATCGCAAGGTAGTGCAGGTTCGATTCCTGTTCTGGGCACGGTGTTATTTTAAAAGACAATACTTGTTTTATAAAATAACAAAAAAGTTAAAAGCCATGCATTTCATGGCTTTTTGTATTTCAAGGAAATTAATATATTTTAGCATTGATGATGTTGATTTGTTT
>CALQJK010000081.1:0-8123 GCA_943330875.1 Chitinophaga pinensis | reverse complement strand
GCATAAAGATTGTTTCTTTGCAAAACATAAAATCAAAAAATAAACATGAGTTACATTGCTTCCATCCATGCAAGACAAATTTTAGACAGTAGAGGAAATCCAACCATTGAAGTTGATATCTTAACCGAGAATGAAAACCTTGGTCGTGCGGCTGTACCAAGTGGTGCAAGTACAGGCATTCATGAGGCTGTAGAATTAAGAGACAACAATAAAAAGCTATACGGAGGGAAAGGAGTTTTAAAGGCAGTTAAAAATGTAAACACGTTAATAAGTGAGCAATTATTGGGTTGGGATGTTACAGATCAAACAGGAATAGATGCTATGATGATCCAGCTTGACAAAACAGAAAACAAAAGCAAGTTGGGCGCAAATGCAATGCTAGCGGTTAGTCTGGCTGTTGCCAAAGCTGCAGCATTAGAAGCGAAATTGCCTTTATATAGATATATAGGTGGGACAAACGCTACAACTTTGCCCATTCCAATGATGAATATATTGAATGGTGGTGCTCATGCTGACAATAAAATAGATTTCCAGGAATTTATGGTAATGCCAGTTGGAGCCAAGTCTTTCAGTGAAGGTTTACAATGGGGTGTTGAAATTTTTCATGCGTTGAAAACCGTATTAAAGAAAAAAGGATACAGTACCAATGTAGGTGATGAGGGCGGATTTGCGCCAAATATTCAAAGTAATGAAGAAGCCATTGAAACAGTATTAACCGCTATCCAAGCTGCGGGATATAAAACTGGTAGTCAAATTGCAATTGCAATGGATGCTGCAAATAGTGAATTGTGGAATGCAAAAGAGAAAAAATATATTTTCCATAAAAGTGATGGAAAGAAAATGACAAGCGAGCAATTGGTAAATTATTGGGAAAGTTGGGTGAAACAATATCCTATTATTTCTATTGAAGATGGAATGGCTGAAGATGATTGGAAAGGATGGAAAATGCTGACAGAAAGATTAGGAAAAAAATGCCAACTGGTTGGTGATGATTTATTTGTAACCAATGTAAAACGTTTGGAAAGAGGCATCAAAGACAATACAGCAAATGCGCTATTGGTAAAAGTGAATCAAATTGGAACACTTACTGAGACCATAAATGCAGTAAGCATGGCACAGCAAAATGGTTACAATACCATTATGAGTCATCGAAGTGGAGAAACAGAAGACAGTACCATTGCAGACCTAGCAGTTGCGCTTAATTGTGGTCAGATTAAAACAGGATCAGCTTCCAGAAGTGATAGAATGGCTAAATACAATCAATTGATTAGAATTGAAGAAATGCTTGGCAGCAATGGCATTTACCCAGCAGGTAAAATTAAATTTGGCAAATAATAAAAAGAAGTGCCAGAAAATAAAATGTTATTAAATAATAAGTCATAAATTAGTACCTAATAAAAATCATGAATTTACTTTCACGCGCATATCTTGTAGTTAAAAATAAATACTTCATTGCTACGTTGTGTTTTATGATCTGGATGACTTTTTTTGATCCAAAAGATTGGGGACTATTATCAGCCAGACTTGACAAACTTCATGATTTACAAAAAAGCGAGCAAGTTTTAATCAAACAGATTGCAGATACCAGAGTTGAATTAAATTTATTAAAATCAAATGCTCAGACAGTTGAGCGTTATTCCAGAGAGAAATACCTCATGAAAAAAGATAATGAGGACCTTTTTGTAGTAAAAACACCATAAAAAGAGAACAATTACTTAAGGTAAGACAATAATACTATTCAAATCTCGTTATTACTTTGGATTTGGATAATTTTAAGAACTTTAAACCCAACAAATGCTTATGCACACTATCACATCGGAAGATTTGTTACAATACTTATATAGAGAAACATCATCTGAAAAAACTACTTTAATCAAGGCTACTTTGGAGAATGACTGGAATTTGCAAGAAGAATTCAAGTTATTATCAGCAGAAAAAGATATGTTGGAAACCATCAGCCTTTCCCCAAGTAAGAAATCAATTGATAACATCTTAAACTATGCAAAAAAAAAGGTTGAGCCCATTGTAGAGCTTGTATAAAAATAATTTATTACATAACCGCCCGTTTCCTACACCATAGAAGCGGGTTTTTTTATGACAAAAAAAGAACGATATCATTACATCATTGACTACTTTTTAAAAAATAGCCCTGATGCTGAAACGGAACTCAACTACAAAAGTGCTTTTCAATTATTGGTGGCGGTAATCCTATCCGCTCAGTGCACAGACAAGAGAGTGAATATGGTCACGCCTGCACTTTTTGAAAAATATCCAGGGCCTGAAGCCTTATCCAAAGCTGATTTTGAAGATTTATTTCCATTAGTTAGCAGCATTTCCTATCCAAATAATAAAGCCAGACATCTGATTGGAATGGCGGCCATGTTGGAAACTAATTATCAAGGTCAAGTTCCTTTAAAAGTAGAAGAACTGATAAAATTACCAGGTGTTGGTCGTAAAACAGCCAATGTTATCACTTCTGTAATCGATGAACAGCCTAATATGGCAGTTGATACGCATGTTTTTCGGGTAAGTGCACGAATTGGATTGACCACCGCTGCAAAAACGCCCTTAGCCACTGAAAAGCAATTGATAAAGCAATTACCGGAAGCCTTGATTCATAAAGCGCACCATTGGCTGATATTGCATGGGAGATATATTTGTACAGCCAGAAAGCCAAAATGTGAAAACTGTGGGATTAACATGGCTTGTAAATTTTACAATAAATCAAAAAATAATACAGTAATCTAAAAATAATTGGAGAAAATTTGCTTAATTTGTGTTCCAAATAATAACAATAACTGCAATAATTATAAGAGCAAATGAAAAGATTTCTTTTTTTGTTAAGTTTCCTAGTGTTTTTCAATAGTGTATCTAATACTATTCAGGCACAATATTATTTTTATAATGACAATTACTACTATAGTCCAATTACATATGAAATTGGAGCTTCTGTAGGTGTCATGAATTGCATGACTGATCTTGGTGGGAAACAAGGATTGGGTAAAAAATTCACCAAAGATCTTAATCTTGGCGAAAATCATCTTGCTTTTGGTGCGTTTGCAAGTGTTACATACAAATCCGCTGTTGCACTTCGATTGGAGGCTAGTTTTGGCAAAGTCTCTGCTAATGATGCTGTTTTAAAATCTGTACCATTCACTGATATTGCATCCGGCAGATATCACAGAAATCTAAGTTTCGAAAGTTCCATTTCAGAATTTTCTATTTTAGCTGAAGTTCATCCTCTTTTTATTTTTTGGAACTGGGAGGAAAACGAGAATGGCCCTCCAAAATTTTCTCCTTATTTAGTTGGAGGTATCGGTCAATTTTCATTTAGCCCTCAAGCAAAATTAGGAAACAACATGATAGACTTGCAACCTTTGAGTACAGAAGGACAAGGGTTTTCCGAATATCCTGATAGACCAGTTTATAAACTCAAACAAATGAATTACCCTATTGGTTTGGGATTGAAGTATGAATTATCTTCATTGCTGAGTTTAAGGGCTGAATTTTTGTATAGAATATTAAGCACTGACTATCTCGATGATTGCAGTACCAATTATGTTGATCCTGCGGTTTACGAAAACTATTTTTCTGGGGCAAAAAGAAACAATGCTATCGCCTTATCTAACAGACAATACGAAATTGGAGATGACTTTTATAAAATGGGAATCGGATCTCAACGAGGTAGTCCAAAACAAAAAGATAGTTATTTCTCTTTCAACTTTAAGATTGCTTTGAATTTAGGAAGAGAAAGAATAAGAGACTAATCAAGAAATATACTTCCGCCACTTTTACAATAAATTCTTCACCTCTCTAATGACCTCCCCTTTAGTAATTGGGATGCCCATTATTTTATTAAATCCTTTAGCATCTACTAAATAAATATCCCTGATAATCTTTATTAATTGCCCGTTATTTATTTCAGGTATTAATACTTTATCAAAATTTCCAATGATTTCTCCAAGGTTTTTCGGCAAGGGTCTGATATAACGGATATGCGCATGCGAAACTTCATGCCCTTGTTGTTGTAAATCAATACAAGCGCTTTTTATTGCTCCATAAGTACTGCCCCATCCTATCACCAATACCTTTCCTTTTTCAGGACCACTATCTAGAGTTTGCAAAGGAATATGATTTGCAATCTGGTCTACTTTTTCTTGTCTGATTTTCACCATCGTTTGATGATTCTCAGGATCATAACTGATATTGCCAGTTATATTTTGTTTTTCCAATCCTCCAATACGATGCTCAAAACCTGTAGTCCCTGGAATTACCCATGGGCGGACTAATTTTTCATCTCTCGAATAAGGTTGGAATTTTTCTTCCCCTTCTGAAAGGGTAGTTTTAAAATGAGTGTTTATTTCTGGAATATTATTGGATTGTGGAAACTTCCATGGCTCAGCACCATTGGCTATATATCCATCGCTTAATAAAATAACAGGTGTCATATGTTGTATGGCAATCCTTACGGCTTCAAATGCTACATCAAAACAATCGCTTGGAGTAGATGATGCAATTACTGGGATTGGACATTCTCCATTTCTTCCATAATAAGCTTGTAATAAATCGCTCTGTTCAGTTTTGGTAGGCAATCCCGTACTGGGTCCGCCACGTTGAATATCACAGATTACCAAAGGCAATTCCAGCATTACAGCCAAACCCATTGCCTCGGCCTTCAATGCCATACCTGGACCAGAAGTTGTAGTCACTCCAATAGAACCTCCATAACTGGCACCAATAGCCGAAGTAATAGCAGCAATTTCATCTTCTGCCTGAAAAGTTTTAATTCCAAAAGATTTATAGCGACTCAATTCATGTAAAATATCTGATGCTGGAGTTATTGGATAACTTCCTAAAAACAAAGGCAATCCGCTTTTTTGAGAAGCAGCAATCAACCCATAAGTTAATGCTTGATTGCCCATAATAGAACGATAGGTGCCTGGTTCCATTTTCGCCTTTGGCACAGTAAATCTGCTTGTAAATGTTTCTGTAGTATCAGCGTAATTATAACCCGCCTGCAATACTTTAATGTTACTTTCAAGGATATCAGCTTTTTTGGAAAATTTCTCTTTCAAAAAACTAATAGTATTATCCATGTCGCGATTATACATCCAATATAAAAAACCGAGAACAAACATATTTTTAGCCCGATCTTTTTCTTTTGTCCCCATGGTGAAGTCTTTCAGGGCTTCTCTGGTCATTTTGGTGACGTCCATTTTAATCACCTCATAAGAATCAAGACTATTATTTTCCAATGGATTAACCCCATCAGTATAATTCGCCAATCGAAGATTTTTTGCATCAAACCCATCTACATTTGCTATAATTATTCCGCCTTTTTTAACAGCTGTTAAATTAACTTTCAATGCAGCTGCATTCATCGCTACAAGTACATCACACTCATCTCCGGGTGTATAAATTCGGTCACTACTGAATCTTAATTGATAGCCACTAACACCAGGGAGCGTACCTATTGGGGCACGAATTTCCGCGGGGAAATCAGGGAAAGTTGCTAAATCCAATCCAATTAAAGCCGTGTTGTTGGTAAACTGGCTTCCTGTTAATTGCATTCCATCACCACTATCACCTGCAAATTTTATGATTACCTCTTGAAGTACTTCTTGTTGCGCTGCCATCTGCTGTCGGTTAAAATAAAAGCTTAATTAAGCATAAATAAATAAGTAGCAAAGTTACTGAATACAAATAAGAGATTAAAGATAAAAAAATAAGGATTCTTAATTCGGATTTCCAATGAATGAAGTAGGTTTGTACAAACTAACTCCATGCAAGATCTTAAAGATTTCCTTTTGCCCATCAACATGCAAGAACTCATTGAGGACAATGTATATACTGAAGGGCAATTCGCGAAACAGCTTTCCATTTATGAAAACGATATTCCTGAACTTGAACATGCAGCGGTTGTAATTATTGGCATTGGGGAAACAAGAGGATTGGGAATTATTGATGATAGTTATGATGCGCCAAACAACATAAGAAAAGAATTATACAAATTATTTTGCTGGCATGAGGATATTAAAATAGCTGATCTTGGTAATGTCAGACATGGGGCGACATTAAAAGATAGTTACGCTGCGCTACAAACAGTGCTTTCAGAATTGTTAGTGATGCAGAAAACGGTTATCATTCTTGGCGGTTCACATGACCTTACCCTTGCCCAATACAACACTTATAAATCATTGAATCAAATTATTGAAGCGACTTGTATTGATGCTTTAATTGATCTGAGAGGAGATAGCATTTTTAAGAATGATAGTTTTTTATTGGACATGCTGACCACAGAACCCAATATGATCAGGCATTATAATCACATCGGCTTCCAAAGTTATTTTGTGCATCCGCGGTTATTGGAAACCATGGATAAATTAAGATTCGATTGTTACAGAGTTGGTGTAGTAAAAGAAGATATCGAAGAAATGGAACCTGTAATACGCAATTCACATTTAGTGAGTTTTGATATTTCAGCATTAAAAAATAGTATCGCTCCTTCCAATCACCAAAGCCCTAATGGCTTCAATGGAGAACAAGCTTGTATCCTTTCACAATATGCAGGTCTGAGTGCTAATCTAAATAGTTTTGGCATTTATGGTTACCAGCCCAAACTTGACGAGAACAATCAAACTGCTAAACAAATTTCTCAAATGATCTGGTATTTTATAGATGGTATTAGCCGGAAAAATCAAGAAGCGAATCTTAACGAAACAAATAAATTCAACGAGTACCATACTTTTTTAAATGAAGTAGATACTGTTTTTCTGCAAAGTAAAAAAACAAATCGCTGGTGGATGCAAATGCCTGACAAAAAATTTATTGCTTGCTCTTATAAAGATTATGTTAGAGCCAGTAGAAATGAAATGCCTGAAAGATGGTTGAGGGCGCAGGAGAGGATTAGTTGATTTGGCGATATGAAGATTTGATGGTGTTAATTGTTTGTGGTTTATAGTTTGTTGTTTGTGCTTGGCGAAAATTTACCAATGAGATCAGGGTAATTCATTTTAAACCTACCAAACATTTTAAACATATTGAACCTTTGAAACCTAAAAAAATACCCTTATGCAAAAACTGAAAACCATACTATTAAAATGTCTTTTGGGAAGCATCGCCCTCCTTTCTGCCTGCAGCACATCGAAATATATTTCAAAAGAAGAAACAAAAAACGATTTGCTCAAATACAACATCATTAGTGCAGGACATTTGGGAATCAGTATTTACGAACCCTCTACAGGAAATTATATTTACAATTACGACGCTGAAAAATATTTTATTCCTGCGAGTACTACTAAATTATTTACACTCTATGCAGGTTTGAAATATTTAGGAGATAGCATCACAGGCATTGAATATAAAATAGAAAGAGATACGTTATTTGTTTTACCAACAGGCGACCCAACTTATTTACACAGAGACTTTACTGTTCATCCTGTTCATGACTTTTTAAACTCCAGCAAATTACCTGTTGTAATTATTGATCCTCAATCTGATGTAACGCCTTATGGTAAAGGCTGGGCTTGGGATGATGCGCAGGAAAGCTATATGCCACAAAGAAGTGTGCTACCGGGATTTGGGAATATGTTGAAATTAGAATGGATAAAGAAAGTTGATCCACAAAAAGATAGTTTCAATTACGAATTGTCAGTTATCAATGCAGATGTTCCTCATTTTCTACTGATCAAAAAAACAGACTTAACATTAGCAGAAAATAAAATTGTAAGACTTCCCGGGAGCAATCATTTTGAAGTAACAGTAAACAATAGACTAAACTCCTTCGCACAGGAAATACCTTTTGAAACCTTTGGGATGCAAGCAGGCGCGATGATTTACCAGCATTCACTGTATCATGCGCCTACAATTCAACAAAAAAATACAATAAACCGAAAAGAATTCACACCGAAATATTCTCAACGCTGTGATTCGCTTTATAAATTAATGATGTACAGAAGCGATAATTTTTATGCGGAACAAACCTTACTCATGGCGAGTCATAAATTATTGGGAGTAATGAGTGATGAGTTGATGATAGACACTTTGCTTAAGACAGATTTTAAAGATATCCCTCAAACTCCCAGATGGGTTGATGGAAGCGGATTAAGCAGATACAATTTATT
>CALQJK010000080.1:0-8183 GCA_943330875.1 Chitinophaga pinensis | reverse complement strand
TTTAGAAAATGCAGATTGTACCATCTGTCTCACGAATGCTGCAAAAAATGAAATTCACTCCTGGTCACATCTTGCAAACAATCCTGTTCCTATTGCTACTATTCCTTGTTGTGTAGATGTTTCTCATTTCAATCCTGACAACATTAAGAATGCGGACAAAGAGAACATAAAAAAAGAACTAAAAATAAACAGAGAAGATTTTATAGTTAGCTATTTAGGAAGTATAGGCACATGGTATATGCTAAATGAAATGTTGGATTTCTTTATAATTTTCCTAGAAACATCACCCCATGCTAAATTGTTATTTATCACTGGTGATGATGAAAAAGAGATTCGAACTGTCGCTAACAAAAAACAAATTCCGGCAGAAAAAATTATCATTCGAAATGGCAATAGAATTGAAGTTCCATTATTGCTTTCCTTGAGTGAGCTTTCCATTTATTTTATACGACCTACTTATAGTAAAATCGCCAGCAGCCCTACCAAACAAGGGGAGATTATGGCAATGGGAATTCCTTCAATATCGAATCAAGGGATTGGCGATATCGCTGAAATTTCAATAAAATATAATTGTGGCACGTTCATTAATGACTTTACAAATGAAGCATACAAACAAGCGATTTCCAGCATCTCAAAAATAAATAAAAGTGAGATCAGGACAGGGGCCGTTTCATTCTACAATCTTCAAAACGGAATAGCGTTATATCATAAAGTTTATTCTGAAATATTTTTTCCAAGTAAGTAATAATTTCAATCGCAGTTTTTATTTCAAATAATCATTCTAAAGTGGCGACCTCTCCTATAAAAGTATACTATCCTGCACAATATCCGGTTGGTGTTTCTCCTTCACAACGATTTCGAATAGAACAATATATCCCTGCCTTAAACAAGGAAAATATTTATTTTAAAGTGGAACCCTTTATAAGTGAAAATTTTTACGGAATATTTTTTCAGAAAGGGCATACTGCAAAAAAAGTCGTTGCAATTCTATTGGGGTTTGCTAAAAGATTTTTATCACTTTTTACGTTACATCAGTATGATTATGTTTTTATTCAAAGAGAAGCTAGTCCAATTGGGCCGCCCATATTAGAATGGTTGTACGCTCGTGTTTTTAAAAAGAAAATTATTTTTGATTTTGATGATGCCATATGGGTATCTAGAATCTCTGATAATAACAAGCTTGGTATCTATCTCAAATGCTTTTGGAAGATTAAAAATATCATAGCGATGTCTCATCATATTATTGCTGGAAATGAATTTTTGTATAACTACGCAAAAAAATACAATAAAAAAATAACGCTGTTGCCTACATGCGTGGATACAGAGACAAGATATCATTCTCTCGTAAATCAAGAAGCTGAACGAGTAACTATTGGTTGGACAGGTAGTTTTTCTACTAATGAATATTTAGAAAAACTTTATCCCGTTTTAAACCAATTGCAAAAAGTACTTCCTTTTAATTTGATTGTGATTTCCAATAAGCGACCAGGATTTGTTTTAGATAACATGGAATATATTGAATGGAGCGAAAGTAAAGAGGTTGAAATTTTAGCCAAGTGTCAAATCGGATTAATGCCAATGGAGAGAGATGAATGGAGCAAAGGAAAATGTGGTTTTAAGTTGATACAATATATGGCTTTGGGTATCGTGCCAATGGCTGATGACTGGGGCGCCAATAATGAAATAATTGAAAATAATGTATCAGGTATTCTAATACATCATCAAGAATGGTTTGAAAAATTACAAGCGATAATAAAAGATGCATCCAAAAGAAAAAGCATTAGTATTGAAGCAAGAAAAAAGGCTAAAAAAATGTACTCCACTGAAAACAACTTCCCCCTGCTAAAGGCTCTTTTTAGCGATCCCAGTTTGCCATAATACAACTAGCATGGTAAAATAAAAAGGTAAACAGGGTATCTTATATCTGGCCAATGTGCCGAAATTTCCGCTCGTCATTCCCACCGCACCAGCAAATACCAAAGTAAAGATCAAACAGAACAATAAAAAAGGATTCTTTAAGATTGTGCTGAAACTTTTGAACAGACCGGTTTTGAGTAATACATAAAGCGTAAACAGCAGCGTAAAAAGACTTTCCAAACTCGTCATATATCCTGCAATATTATTGGACTCCCATAAAAAAGGTCTGAATAATGTTACATTGATTGCTGCAGGAAAAATAGTTGCAATACTTTTCAGATTGGGTTCTATTACTCCAATATTATAGGCGCTTCCGGCTAATCCTGGCTGGCTCAGGTAATTGTTATAAGTAACAATATTATCAGAAATTTCCTCCATTGTAAATTCCTTAAATGAATCTGATGTATTCATTAGATTCAATCCCTCATAAACCATTATCAGTAATAATCCTGTAAATAATGGAATAGACAACTTACGCAGTAAAACGTTTTTTATCAATGATTTATAATAAAGAAATAACCACAAAAGCAATGCTGGTATTAGGGCAACTAAGATGTATGCTTTTATTCCAGCTATCAGATACATACTTCCAAATAAAATAAGTATTTGCAAGAGACTAAATTTTCTTGCTATAAATAATTGATAAAAACTGTAAATAAAATATCCAAGCGCTCCCATTACTAAGGAATCCTTAGTAATGGAAGAAGACCAAAAGACGATGGTTGGAAAAAACAAGATAAAAAAGGCAAGATGTTTTTTATACTCAGGGAAAATGTAATTGATGGTTTTGAACAATCTCCAGATGCCACCGAAAGCAAAAGCACTGTAAAAAAAGGCAATCGTCATGTAACTCCCATTAAAGATTACGCCAAAAATCGCTCCGAATTTTATAGTTAAACTTTCTTCTGAAGTATAGTAAAATCTTGTGGAAATAATTTTTTGAATGTTTTGACTATAATCTTCAGGGTTTTGAAAAAGGGAAGCAATAGCATCTTTTGGGTATTTGAAAAAGGCAGCTTTGAAATCCAGAATTCCCCTGAAATATTCAAAAGTATCGCCCCCTTTAAACATGTAGAAATAATATAAAAAATAGAGTACTGTTGCAAATATTTTAAAAGTAAAAGCTCGGATAATTGATTTTCTTAAAAAAGGGTCGCTATATTTTTTCCTTTTGAAGAGTACCAGCACGTAAAGTATCATCAATCCAATCGAAGTAATTAAAATGTTGCTTATGTTAAGTATTTCGACCTTCTCCATTTTTTCTTCCGATTCGTTTTTTTATAATAGGAATAATTTATTTTGTATATGATACCTTGTAAAAATAGTAACTGTTTAATTAGTATCCCTTCTTTCTATAGCTAAAAGCGAAAAAAAGCTAAAAATTGGCAATAATTCTATTAATGCCACGTTTTAGGAAAACTAAAATCCTATTAAATCCTAAACTTACCTATCTATGGAAAAAGTTATCGCAGTTGTGGTGTCCTATAATCGTCATAATGAATTGACGAAATGTATTGAGGCACTCAGAAATCAATCTCAAAAACCTGATGCTATTTTAGTTGTAAATAACGGAAGTTCTGATTATACATCGGTATGGCTGGATATGCAAGCTGACATTATTAATATTTATCAAGATAACAGAGGTGCCGCCGGTGGATTTTGTACAGGCATTAATTGGGCATATGAAAACGGATATAATTGGATTTGGTGTATGGATGATGATGGCTATCCTAAGTTTGATGCATTGGAGGTGCTGATAAAAAATGAAGGACATGAATTGGCCTTGATAAATAGCGCTGTTGTAAATAAATATGATAAAAAGTCTTTGGTTTTTAAGACCAAGAAATATCATTACATTAATGAAGTGCAAGAAGAAGTTATTGAAAATATAGCTCATCCATTTAACGGCACTTTAATTCATCGAAATATTATAGCCAAAGTGGGATTGCCTTTAATTAATTTATTTTATAAAGGTGCTGAAACAGAATATTTTTTCAGAATAACAAAACAATACCAAATACCTGCTAAAACTATAACTAAAAGTATTTATTATTATAAAGAAATAACTTCCCTTCATACAAAAGAATGGGATTTAAAAACTTGTTGGAGTGTGTATTATTTTTTACGCAATCGTTATGCTGTTTTAAAAACAAAACATGCATATACATTCAAAGCGCTTCCTTTGTACTTAATTTTTATAATGGCTTTTATCGGAGAGATTTTGTTGTACCAAAAGAATAACAAATTAAGAAAAATTAGTCTTGTTTTCTGGCCGATGAGAGATGCATTAATTAATAATTATGCAGCTACGCCAGCAACTATCAAGACTAAAATTAACAACCAGTATATCAATTCATTTTCAAAATTGATATTACTACCCTTGAGAAATTACGTTTGTTCGCTTTTTGTTCCTTCATTCAAAGAAACATCAACACCTGTAAGTATTTAAATCATTTTAATAACTCATTATAGTACTATAGATTGTTTCATTTTTAAATTTAAAATCTCAATAAGACCATATTTACGAATATGGTCTTATTTTTGAAAGTCAAATCATTTATTTTCATGTGCGGTATTGCAGGTTCAATTAATTACAAATTAGATTACGGAAAGATTGATCAAGCCATGCACCATCGTGGACCTGATGAGCAAAACGGCCTTGAAATAGACCAGGTAGATTTTTTTCATCTGCGCCTTTCTATTCTGGATGCTATAGGCGGAAAACAGCCGATGCAACTTCAGGAAAGATTTTTTATAGTATTTAATGGCGAAATATATAACCATCTTGAATTAAGAAAACAATTTGATTTAAAAGGGAACACCTATTCCGATACGGAAACAATATTATTGCTATTTGAAAAATTCAGAGAAAATTGTCTGAAATATTTGGATGGAATGTTTGCATTTGCCATTTACGATAAGAAAGAAAAACAACTGTTCCTTACAAGAGACCGAGCTGGAGAAAAGCCCTTATATATTTATCGGGATGCTACGAAAATTCTTTTTTCAAGTGAATTAAATGCATTGAAATCTCAACTCAATTTACAGATTGAAAATAATAATTTTTATCACTACTTACGTTTTGGCTCTTTCTATAAAAATCTTACGCCTTATAAAAATGTAGATGAGTTAACTGCAGGCACCTATCAGATTATAAATTGTGATACACTTGAAACGAATGAATATAAATGGTGGGATATCAATGATTATTACCAGCTACCCAAGGAAGATTGTTTAAATATGGCAATAGAAAAAACAAATGCCATCCTACAGCAGTCAGTAAAAAGAAGAATAGCATCCAGTGATTTGGAGGTAGGCTGTTTTTTAAGTGGAGGCATTGATAGCGGCTTAGTGACAGCCCTTGCGAGTCAATACACTAATCGGTTGAAAACTATGACGATTTCCTTTAATGGAGAATATAATGAAGCACCTCTTGCAAAACTTGTAGCAGAAAAATATCAAACCGATCACACTGAAATCAATATAAATTTCAACAACCTATCTAATGACGTCGAAAAAATAATTTGCAATTACGGGGAGCCGTTTTTCGATAGTTCTGCTATTCCATCTTATTATGTTAGTCAGGAAGCTAAAAAAAATGTTACTGTTGTGCTCACCGGAGATGGTGCCGATGAGTTGTTTGGCGGCTATCGTCGTTATATTCCTTTTGCGAAGTATGATTTTTTTAACAGCCATAAAGTAATTAGTGGCGCAGCTTCTTTAATTAAATCATGTCTTCCATTTTCCAACGAAAAAAAATCAGGGTATAATCATTTTTACAGACTTATTTCATTTGCAACAAAATCCGATATCGATATTTATTTAGCAGCAGGTTTAGACATTATTGAAGGTTATGAAAATAATCTTACTTCAGGTGAGTATAATTATCTGGAATTAATGAGAAAAGATTTTGACAAGGTCATAAAATCCCCTTTATCTGGATTGGAAAAAATAATGAATCTTGATTTTGATATATTTCTATGTAATGATGTTTTGGTAAAGATGGATATTGCCACAATGAACCATTCCCTTGAGAGCCGAAGCCCTTTTTTGTCAAAAGAGATGCTGGAATATGCTCCTGCAATCAAAGATACTTTTAAGATAAAAGGAATGACGACCAAGTTTTTATTACGTGAAATAGCTAAAAAATATTTACCAGCACCCCTGATCAACCAACCCAAAAGAGGATTTGAAATACCCTTAAAGAGTTGGGTAAACAATGAACTTAAAGAGGTCATACATGATTATGTTGGCGCTTCCTCAGCATATCATAAAAACTTTTTTAAACAGGGTTTCACGGAGCAATTATTAAACAATAAAATAAAAATGCCAGCAGAAAAGCGAGCTAAATTGCTTTGGACCATTTTTAGTATGGAAGTTTGGTATAAAAATTTATATCTTTCAGTTTAGAGTTATATGACACTACATATTGCCATTATTGAGAATAATATTATTTCTACACTAACTGTTCGCAGTAAGCTAACCCGAGTACTCCTAGAAAATGGTTATCGTGTCACTATATTAACTACAGGTACAAAAGAACAATTAGATAAAGCCAAAGAAGCTGGTTTTAATGTTATTAATATCAACAGCAGCAGTCAGAATCCCGCTGACATTTTGTTGTACATGAAAAATATTCGCAAGTACTTAAAGTCAACAAAAGCTGATATTTGTCTCACCTTTACCATCAGGCCAGCTATTTGGGGTAATCTTATTACAAGACAATTAAACATTCCTACGATTACCAATATCACCGGTGTTGGTCCATTGTTTGCAAGTAACAGCATAGCGTATCGTTTTGCAAGACTATTGTATAAATTTTCATTACGTAAAACCGCAAAGATTTTCTTTCAAAATAATGATGACAAAAATCTTTTTCTGAAAAATAAATTTATTACTGCTCAATCCTATTCTTTAATACCTGGTTCTGGTGTGGATCATGAATTTTTTAAGCCAATTGCAGTTCAGCATGAAGAAAATAAAATAATATTTCTCTTTATTGGCAGATTGCTAAAAGATAAAGGTGTGATCGAGTATGTGGAGGCTGCAAGAAAATTAAAAAAAGAATTTAGTCATATTGAATGCAGAATTATTGGTCCGCTTTGGTTGCAAAATTTAAAAGGAAATACGATTACACAAGAGCAGCTTGATGCATGGGTAAAAGAAGGTATTATCAATTATTTAGGTGAGGTACTTGATGTGAGAAATCATATTGCAGCAGCCAATTGCCTGGTTTTGCCTTCTTACAGAGAGGGAACCAGCAATGTATTGCTGGAAGCATCAAGTATGGAACGTCCTTGTGTGACCTGTGATACAACGGGTTGCAGAGAAATCGTGGAAGATGGCCATACCGGATTTTTATGTCGTGTGGCTGATGCCGACGACCTCGCAGCAAAAATGAAAAAAATGATTTTATTGCCCGCTGAAACCAGGATACAAATGGGTAAAAATGCCCGCCAAAAAGTAGTAAAAGAATTTGATAAGCAAATTGTGATAGATGCTTATTTGAATGCGATTGCCGAGTATACTCCATAAAGGATGACCGATGTCACTTGTAAATCTTGCCCCATTTTCTCTTCCCCCATTAAATAAATGTTTTTTTACTTGGAATAACCTATGAATAAGGGTTAAATTTGTTATTATTGATATGTTAGAAATTTGAATCAGCTGTTTAAAAATTGTCAATCATGCCCTCAAAAACTTTTATTCGATTAAGCGTTATTCTGGAATTATTGTTACAAAATTTTACTAACTACAATTTCGCAAGATGCATTAAAAAGTTTTTTCTGATTGTATTGATTAGTTTCAGCTGGTTTGTAGGATTGGGGCAGACTTCAACTCAAAATTTTGGTACAACTGCAGGATCTTATACATCTCAGACCGGAAATACAATATTGATTCCTAATCCATCTCCTAGTTCTTCTGGTACAACATGGGCAAGAGCAGGAGCAACAGCTCCAAACGCCCCCATAGTTTTAGCTACAACATCAAACCCATTAGGAACAACAGGTGCTTATTTAAGAGCAGTTGCATCATCTAGTACATCAGTTTCTAAGTTTTCCCCATGGGTCACTTATCCTGGTGGAACCGAATTTTATACTTCATTCAAAATTTTATTTGGAGATGCTACTGCAGGTAGTACAGCCACTTCAGGAAGCTGGTCCTTTTATCAAGGATCTGGCTCTATATATTCTGATGCAAATGATTTTACCGGAGCACAAGTTTTTACGGGCCTAAGATTCACCTCTGCTGCTGCTGGTACAATA
>CALQJK010000079.1:0-8265 GCA_943330875.1 Chitinophaga pinensis | reverse complement strand
GCGCAGCAAGTGAATAAATTTTCACAGCACTTGTGCCGCATGATGAGGTAGCACTAACTTTTAATTGCTTGTTTATCTGTGCGATAAAACCAGACAATATTTTTATAGTTAAAGTTGCAGTGCCTTGTCCCGATACCAGCTGTGTATTTACAGGTAACGTCCAGGTGTAACTGTTCGCTCCTGCCGAAGTTGCCGTGTATGTTACCGAAGTATTTGTACCCGCAATTCCGCATACATTAGCCAAACCAGAAACAGTTGGTACTGCTGGTGGGAAAGGCTGTGGATTTACAACAACAGATGTTGCTGATGCCGAGGCACATCCTGTACCGTTATGAACAGTTAATGAATAAGTTCCTGCAACCAATCCACTGAAGTTTGTTGATGACTGATATGCACCACCGATGCTGTATGTAAGTCCGGCACCTACTGGCGATGTAACAGTAATTGTTCCAGTTGCTACTGCACATGTTGGTTGAGTAACTGTTGCTGCAGGATTAGGAATATTATTAACCGTAACCGACACCAAATCACTGGAAATAATGTATGGATTACTTGATACTACCCTTGCTGTATAGACGCCGGCACCGGTAACCGCAGGCACCGTTGCATTTATACTCCCCGAAACCATCGATGTTACCGAACCAATAACTACTGGGTTGGCAAAACTGCCATTTATATCACTAAGTTCTACCGTAAATACATTGGCAGGATCTACATAACCTGCAGCTGTAAACGGAACAGAAATATTGTTGCCAGCACAAGCAAATGCCTGCGCAATGCCCACCCGCAAATCAATCTCGGGTTGTTGCTGGCCTTGGGTAAGTTGTTTGTTATTGGCAGAGAGTTTTGTATTAAAAGTTTCTCCTGTTGTATAACTCAAACTTACACCGCCGCCTGTAGCCCTGCCCCCAGCCGTAGCTGTTACACGAGGACTAAGCGATTGCGCAAAGCCAGTAGAGGCAAGGAGCAAAAGCAGTATGAGTGTTTTTATATTTTTCATTTTTATGTTTATTGTTTTTATAAACCCATAAAAGATTTTTATTTCTTTATCCCTATCATTTCAACCTCTATAAACAGATTTTTTTTCAAAAAATTGACCGCTGCGGGGTTTCATTTAAATAGTTATATGGTTAAATGGTTAAAAAGCCCGAACTGAACGAACGCCGACGCCGAAGCTCTTAGAGGCGCTGTACTGGAGACCATTATTGAAATTCTGCTCCCACGCAGTGTCAGTAGCGTTCTGGATAGAACTCCAATAGTAGGTAATAGTAAAACCGCCAATATCCGATCTTTGCGTGTAAATTTCCATAAACTCATATTTTGTTGGCAAACGCCAGTCCATAAATTTCGCTCCAGCTGAACTATGCTTCGTAGGATTGCTTATAACATCTTCCGCAGAATACCAGCTACTGGAAACTGATTGATCAACAGTTTCAGCGACTAAGCCATGTTTTCCATCTGCAGAAATTCTGAACACATATCCGCCTAACTCTGGCCATAGGCCTATAGTGTAAACTTGTCCTGTTGTTACACTTCCATCCGCCATTAAATATTGTGATGACGTACCGCCATCTTTTACAAACCCAGCACCTGTATAAGTACCGCTTGTGTTTACAGCAGTAACATTAGTATTACCCAATTGAATTTTATTGCTGGCATTTACTATGGCTCCACTACCTATGGCTGTTGCATTTGATAAATCACCGGTAGCTACGTCTGCTCTATCTCCGAATGCTGAATTATTTGAACCCGTGGTGTTGGTCAATAATGAATAGCTACCATTTGCAGTGTTATTATTACCACTGGTATTAAGCATAATAGCATTAAAACCAGTTGCTGTGTTCTCATATCCATTGGTATTTTCACGCTGCGCTGATGAACCAATTACTGTATTTCTATAACCTGAAGTATTTATTGGAAGAGCTCCATTACCAACTGCTGTATTCTCAACACCTCCAATATTTAATCTAAGAGCAGAAGCGCCAAGTGCTGTATTTCCATATCCCGTTGTATTATTAAGAAGTGCTGTATAACCAATTGCTACATTATACTGAGAAGTGCCTCCTCCACCTGCACCCACTGTAATTCCATTAATTTTGGCATCTTTAGAAAACGTTTTAACTCCCTCAAAAGTTTGGTCGCCTGTAGTTACTATACCAGCATTATTGGCATCAGCAGGGGTTAAATTTAATACACCTGAAGTTATAGTTCCTCCATTAGCTGAAGGCGAATCACCAATTGATCCCATTGTGGTTGCCACCGTTCCTGCAGAGGTAGTACCATCAGCCATTAAAAATTCTGTATTTGTACCATTTGGAATTTTAATTGAATTGGCTGTTACGTCTCCATTAATGGTTGTATTACCATTTTTCAATACTACCATTGCATCGCTTTTGTTGTTAGCATCAGTTCCATTACCGATTACAAATAAACGGTCTGAAGCAACATAACCTTCTGTTGAAGATGGTTGATAGTCTGTATTATACATACCCACAGCAATTTCGGAAACAGACCTTGCTGTGGTACCTGTACCCATAGCCACTGAAGCATCACCACTGGCATTCGAGCTAAATCCCATTGCTGTTGATCTTACTCCACTTGCAAGAGTACCTCCACCCATTGTAGTTGACTGCGTACCGCTAGCTTGTGTTCCGTATCCTGTAGCTAATGAATGTAGGCCACTTGCTGTACTTGAAACGCCAAACACCGTAGCCTCGCCTCCGCTAGCAACCGTACCATATCCCATTGCTGTTGAGTAATCACCACTAGCTATTGTGCTGCTACCCATAGAAAAAGAGTTGATGCCAGTAGCACTTGAATATTCTCCTGCAATGATTGTTCCTCTTACTTTTACATTACCATTCACATCTAATTTTTCAGAAGGCAAATCGGTACCAATACCTACATTTCCAGAGTTAACGTTAGAAATATTATTAGGATCTGATGATGTTGTAACAAAATTTGATTGAATGTTTGATATCTGATTTGATAAATCAACCTCAGCAGTTGTTGCTCTTACAACTTCATCATCTAATTGTGTTGATAATCCATACTCAGCAGTTTGTGCTCTTGCAATTTCAGCATCTAAGTTTGAATTAAGCACATAAGCAATATTATTTAATGCATCTGTTGTTGCATATCCTGTCAAATCTGGACCTACTGAAGTTGTACCATCGGCCATTAAAAATTCTGTATTTGTGCCATTTGGTATTTTAATTGAATTGGCAGTTACGTCTCCGTTAATGGTAGTGTTACCATTTTTCAACACAATCATCGCATCGCTTTTGTTGTTCTCATCGGCACCATTACCAATTACAAACAATCGATCTGCTGCATCATAACTATAGGTTGAGTTGGGTGTATAATCGGTATTATTAGTTCCAATAGAAGTTTCTGCAAATGATTTTGATGTTGTACGATTGCCCATTGCAGTGGTAAAATATCCACCAGCTGTAGTTGAAAATCCCATAGCGGTAGAAGCTACTCCATAAGCTATCGATTTTAGCCCCATTGCAGTTGCACAGCTAGCAGAAGCAATAGTTTCTCCACCCATAGCGGTTGTAGCTTCACTATAGGTTTTAGTGTATATTCCTGTTGCAGTTGAAGCATAGCCATTAGCAATAGTTCCATAACCCAAAGCGGTTGAATTTGTTCCATTGGCTATTCCTCCATTGGCTGATAATTTGCCGGATACTTTTGCGTTACCGACCACATCCAATTTTTCAGTTGGTGCATCAGTGCCAATACCTACATTACCAGAGTTAACGTTAGAAATATTATTAGGATCAGCTGCGGTTGTTTGAAACACAGAAGGTGCAGCCGCACTGCTACCCGCATACAAAGCATAAGGCACACTCATCATTTGCGTGGTGCCCATATCAGCAAAATTAGTTCCACCGGTTACGTCCAATTCTACCTGTGTAAATTTGGCTCCTGAACCCCAGTTTACATCGGCTAATGTTCCTGATGAAGTTCCACCACCAATGTTTACACTAAACAAACCCAATGCATCGGTAGTTACCGCATGGGTTTCTGAGTAAACAACAGCACCACTTGCGCTTCCGTCGTGTATGCTGAAACGCAAGGAGATGGGTTGGTTTTTAATAAGGTTGCCGGCATTGTTTCTTGCCACTGCCTGGTAAGGAATTCCCTGAGGCGCTTGTGCATTTGCCACTTGAATGGTTGTAATTACGATAAGTGTTAGTAACAGGTAGAACTTTTTCATTTTTTTTTGATTTTTGATTTATTTGAACTTTTTAAACTTCTTGAGTCTTTTTTTAAAAGAGACGCAAGAGTATATCAAAAAAAAAATGTGCACAAATAAATGGGGTGAAAGGGGTGAAGTTTGGGATGAAGGGGGCCCGAAGTGGGAAGTTGTTTGGTGTTTGGTGTTTCAAAAGATAAATGGGTTCAAAAGGTTGGATTAATTCTGAAAAGCGTTTGTCATTTGATGATTTGATGATGGGTTAATTTTGTTATGATTTGAAAATTTGGAGATGAGTTAATTTGGTAATGATGCTAACGGAAAGTTTATCGTAAGTCGGTCAGAGACCTTCGTATGCATCAATCAGCGAAGCGAATTAAACCGTTAAACCAATGAAATGATTTAAACCTTTCAACCAGCAAAGTTCTTATGAATATCTCGGAGACCTTCATAACTCAACTTCTCCCTTTGGGTGACCGAGGGGGCTCCATTTTCTCCAACAACTCCTGTTTCGACTTGGCAGTAATTGAGAATTTAGTTTCAAGAAGCGTAATCTGATCTGTTTCAATTTTTTTGATATAGGAATGATTAACTATCACCGAACGATTGATTCTTGTAAAATCATCTTCAGGCAGTTTCTGCAGCATTTCCGAAAGTGTTGACCTCGTTAGAAATGACTTTCCGGTAATGAGTTGTACGGAAACATAATTGTCATTGCTTTCGATAAATACAATATCGTTGATTTTCATATTGACATAATCATACCCGGATTTAATGATTATATTTTCTTTTCTTACTGTGTTGTCGTTGTTTTCATAATAGTTTGAAATGGCAATTTCTATCGAGGCAAATAAATCATCTTTTGTAAATGGTTTCAATAGATAGGCGTTGGGCTTTACTAATTTGGCCCGTTGCACTGTTGCGATATCGCTGTTCGCCGTTAAAAAAATAATAGGAAGGTTATAATTGGCTCTTACATATTCTGCTACATCAATTCCATCTTTTTGACCACCCAGATTAATATCAAGCAACAATAAATGCGGCTGCTCTTTTTCAATCATTTCCAATGCAGCTGCATAATTGGAAGCCGGTTCGGCTACTGAATAATTCAATTTTTTCAGTGTACTAATAATTGTCGCAGCTATAATCATCTCATCTTCTACAACAGCAATTTTTACTCTCTGCATAAACTTTATCTTTCTCTAATGAACAGTTCTTTTTTACATTCTTCGCACTGGTAGCGTTTGGTGTTTTTCAGATTACTATTGAAAACACCCAGCAGTTTTGACGAAAAAGATTTCGGCAACTCCTGCATCACGCCCTTGCATATCTTACATTCTAAGGTTGTTGCGGACTCTTTTTTTTCCGGTATTTGATTAATGTTGAACAGTGACACCTATCAAAGAAATAGTAAATATTTTAAATAAACAATTTTTTGGGACGAACCTGCCATTTTCAGGGATGAAGCATTTTTAGTTTTCCATTTTCCTGATGCTGCTGTCTTTGAATTGAATGATGAATTTGCTGCCTTTTTCAAAAACATACTCGGCCTTTCCCGAAAGTTGCTTTGCCAATCCGCCAATCAAATTGATGCCAAGTGTTTTTGCATGGTTGAAGTCTTGAACTTCTTTAATGCCGGGTCCATTATCGTGATAAGTCATTATATATTTCCCTTTTTCCTTTTCAACTAAGGAAATATCAACTATGGCATTTTTCTGATTTGCAAAAGCATATTTATAAGAATTGGTCAGTAGTTCGTTTACGATCAACCCTAAAGGCACCGCGGTGTCAATATCAATGTATGATTCATCAAGATTTAAAGTCAACGCAATTTTTCTATTTTCGTTTTCATACAATTCTGAAACCTGACCGAAAAGATCACGTAAAAAGGATTTGAATTCGATATTGCCAAGATCTTTGTTCTGATATAAATTTTGATGAATTAATGCAATGCTGCTGACACGACTTTGACCTTCATTGAATGCATCTATGACATGCTGGTCTTTCAATTCTTCTTTTTGCAATTGCAACAAACCGGTGATGACCTGCAAATTGTTTTTCACTCGGTGATGTATTTCTTTCAATAACATTTCTCTTTCCTCCAATGCTTCGGATAAACTGTTGGTTCTTTTTTGAACAAGCGACTCTAGTCTTGATTTGTCTTTTTCCAGTTTGTTCACTCGCAACAAGTAAATCAGCATAAAAAAGAATATCAAAATAAAAAACATGGAAACATAAAACCAGGTTTTCAGATAAAAAGGTTTTAATACAGTTACAGGAATCAGTATCTCTTGCGTATTCCAATTTCCCGATTCCAGCTGTGCTTTGATATGCAACTTCAATATACCATAAGGCAAACCGCTTATACGAATCACCTCTTCATTCAGATAGTTCCAGTCATTATCCATACCATCAATCCGATATGCATAACGATGTGGACGGTTTTGATAATCCAGTAATGAAAAAGATACGGATAAGAATTTATCTCCCACATTCAATACGATTTTTTTTTGGTCTCTCAGTTCTTTTGATATATCTACAATGGTATCATTTGCAGAAGAAAACTTTGATATGCCAACCATTTGAAAGGAAACAAATGTTTCTTTTATATTGGCATTCAATTTTACAGGATCAAAAAGATCGATGCCGTTCTGTCCTCCAAAATACATCCAACCCTGAGCGTCTTTAAAAGAAGAAATACGATTAAATTCAGCATTGGCAAGACCATCTTTTGTATGGTATATTTTTGTAGAATAGTTTTTTGTATTGAATTTCACCAAGCCACCATAACTGCTGATCCACAAATTATTGTTATTGTCTTCTTCAATGCGGTATAAGATATTGTCGGGTAATCCGTTTTCTACAGTAAACTTTTTGAAATTTTCGGCTGCCATTGGATGTGGTTTATTCCAGTTCCATCTGATTAGTCCTTCTCCGTTCATCGCCAGCCAGGCAATACCTTCATGGTCTTCATAAAAATCATATATACCTGTAAAGGGTAGACGCTTATCTGCTTGCTGCTGCTCTTTACCATAATAATCATAAACAACACATTGATTATTGATAAAATAAATACCATTTCCCGCCACAGCAATACATCCTTTTGCTTTTGTTTTAATGAATCGATACACATTCTGCGGCTGAGGAATGTTTTTTTGAGCATAGCTGATAACATCTATCTTGCCTGTTCGAATATTATTTTTCACAATATTTGAGCCGCCGCCAATTAAAAACAAACTGTCAGAAAAATCACTAAGAGACCAGATGTCTTTGATATCTGAATAATGTATTGTCTTTTTTAATTTGCCGGTAGCAGGATCACAAATAGACAGTGGATTACCAGCAATATAAAGCAGGTCGTTTTTTTTCAAAATGTTTGTGCCACTTATATTTTTAAAGCTTTTTTCTTCTTTATCTTTTAACATTAATCCAAAGTTTACCATGGCAAATATTTTTTTATCCCCTGGTTGATTGTGTTCAACGTAAATGGACCTTACTGCAGTGTTGATAAACGGATTAATTTGACTGTTGGAAAAAACATGTTCGAATTGATTTTGTCTGATATTTACCTGATAAACCCCTTTTTCGGTACAAAACCAATAATTGCCTACACGGTCTTTGCAATAGTTATACACGGCAAAGTCCAATCCCATCTTTTGACGTGCCGATTTATAAATTTCTATCCATTGATTATCTGCAAATAAATAATAACTGTTTTGGAAAGATTTGAACAATTGAGTTTGACCATAAAAATATACAGGAACAAGATTTTCTTTTTCTACTGTTGTTGTAATAACTATTTTATCTTTCTTTCCAGATGAATCCATAACAAACATTGCTTTCGTTATTTCATCAAACAATACAAATTGTTTTTTAGCAGTGATGGATAAAGGATGAATAGATGCATCATCAATTAATATGGTTGTATCAGAGAAAATACAATAGAATTGATTGGAGCCAAAATTGTTAATTAGAATGCAGTCATTAGCAGAAATTATTTTAGCCGTATTGAGGATCGGCGACAACATTGACTTTGTAGCTTGTTGAAAATCTTTGCGGAG
>CALQJK010000078.1:0-8327 GCA_943330875.1 Chitinophaga pinensis | reverse complement strand
TGGAATTTTGATGGCGTTAATTACATGGACAGTACAAGGGGGAATAACGTTTGGGCACAGGAAGATCGGGATAATAATAACGGAACTAACGGTAACGCAGCTGTTTCAATTACTTCGCCACCTTCATTGAATATTGATTATACACCTGATTATACACAACCTGCAACAATAATTGAAAATCAAAGATTTGCCATAACTAATTTATTTTACTGGAATAATATTATGCATGACATTAGTTATTTGTACGGATTTGATGAACCCTCCGGAAATTTCCAGGTCAGTAATCAAGGAAGAGGCGGTTTGGGCAATGATTATGTTCTTGCGGATGCGCAGGATGCAGGAGGAATGAATAATGCCAATTTTACTACGCCAATTGATGGAAGTATACCAAGAATGCAGCTGTATTTATTTAATTACAGCACTCCAAACCGAGATGCTGATTTAGATAATGGGGTTATTACCCATGAATATGCGCATGGAATTAGTAACAGGTTAACTGGCGGCCCCACTAATTCATCTTGTTTAACTAATGCGGAGCAAGGTGGAGAAGGATGGAGTGATTACTTCGCTCTAATGGTTACAACAAATTGGGCAACGGCAACTGTTAATGATGGTGTTTTGCCAAGGCCTATCGGAAATTATATTTCTGGAAAAGATATAACAGGTTCGGGTATACGTACTTATCCCTATTCTACTAATATGGGCATTAATCCCTGGACTTACGCAATGTTGTCGGGATCAGGTGGCGAAGTTCATAGGGTAGGAGAGATATGGTGCGCTGCATTATGGGATATGACATGGGAAATGATTTCAATTGATGGGATTAATCCTAACCTATTTAATCCGTTAATCACAGCCGGTAACACTGCTGCATTAAAATTGGTTATCGAAGGGATGAGATTGCAGCCCTGTAGTCCGGGTTTTATTGATTCGAGAAATGCAATTTTAAAAGCAGATACTTTGTTATTTGGCGGTAAATACAGTTGTGTGATTTGGAAAGCATTTGCCAAAAGAGGAATGGGTATTAATGCATTACAGGGCTCATCGAGATATATTACTGATCAGACAGCAGATTTCTCAGACAATGGAAGAAGTGCTGCGTTGAGTATTGCTCCAAGTGTCCTGCAGCAAGAAGAAGGCAGCAATATTACTTTTACAAATACTGTCAAAACAGGCTCCTGCTATGGCTTGTATGGTTATATTATTCGTGATACTTTGCCAGCAAATGTAACTTTCATTAGCGGAGGGGTATATGATGCTGTAAACAGGGTCGTAAGTTTTCTTGTTAATCAGGATGTAGGGATTTCTCAAAATTACTCCTTTACGGTAAAGGTCAATAACGGAGCATACTATCCGCCAGTTCGGTTGATTGATGAATCTGTTGTAAATAATGCCCTGTCGTCTTTTTGGACTACATCATCTTCAACCTCAACCAGCTGGATGACTTCTACAACAAAAAGCAAAACTGCTCCTTATTCTTTATTTACACCAAATCTTGCTTCTATATCTGACCAGATTATAGAGACTACTGATCCAATATATTTACCCTCGAATCCACCATACCTTACATTTCAAAGTTATGTAAATGCAGAGCCAGCTTGGGACGGGGGTGTCGTGGAAATTAGTATGGATTATGGACTAACATGGTCTGATTTAGGGTCGTCATTTCTTTCAGGTGGGTATAATGCAACTTTGTCTTCCAGTCTCAATCCATTGTCGGGAAGAAAAGCGTTTACAGGTAATAGTAAGGGGTTTATAAAAACAGTAATTGACTTATCGGATTACGAAGGCCAGACTGTAAAATTTCGTTTTCGTTTTGGTTCAGATGCAAGTTTTGCAGCAACAGGCTGGTATATTGATGATATTCAAATTAAAGATGTGTCTGAAGTGAAAATAATATCAACTCTTTTTAATAATAGTAACCTTAATATAGTTACTGCTGATACTGTTACAATAATTTTGAAATCTTCAGGATGTAAACCTGCTTCAATCATAAATCAACCTGATAACTTAAGATTGTGCGTCGGATATTCATCGAGGCTTAATGTAATTACTACTGACACAGCTTTGATTTATCAATGGCAATCCAGCACAGATAATGGGCAGCACTTTTCAAATATTACTAATGCCATAGACTCAACGCTTTTAATAAATAATGTTACAAGCAGTATGAATGGGAATCAATATCGTTGTGTTATTAATGGGGCTTGTACTAATAATTTGATGTCTGCTATTTCAATGCTTGTTGTAAATGATTTGCCTTCGGCGCCTATTACTACTCCTGTTTCTATTTGCGAAAAAAAGACTGCTACAATTACTGCAACTGCAGCATACGAAATGACCATCGATTGGTTTGAAGATACTGTTACTAATGAAGTGTTACAATCAGGGCTTTCCTCTGGTGTGAATAATTATATTACTACAGCTTTATCTTTCACAACAACATACTGGGCCGTTCAAAGAAATTTGATAACGGGTTGTATCTCTTCCGAAAGAATACCTTCAACCATTATGGTTATTCCAAATCCTACAGCACCTTTAGTAAATGGGAATTATAGTTGTGGTTTTGGTACTGTAGAATTGAATGCTTCAGTTCAAGGGGAAGATTCCTTATTTTGGTATTCCGATTCAACAGGAGATGTGATTCTTGCAAATACATTTTCATTTACTACGCCGTTGATAAATGCCAATACACTCTATTACGTATCATCAAAATCAAGCGAGGGTTGTGTTTCTTTAAATCGAAGTCCAGTGTTGGCAACAATCATTCCAATTCCTTCGCCTCCAATCGGGATTGGCTCATCAAGATGCGGAACTGGTTCACTCACAATTTTATCAATGCCGGGATTAGACGAATTTGTAAATTGGTATACGGAACCATCAGGCGGTTTATTGTTGCTTTCAGACTTAAATTTGTATACAACACCTAATATAACGGTTACGACTAACTATTTTGCCGAGTCCAAAAATGCATTTTGTTCATCCGCTTCAAGGACTTCAGTATCAGCAATTGTCAATACTTTACCAGCGACAGTATCAACAGTTATAGGTGCTTCAAAATGCGGACCAGATTCAGCCAAACTATTTGCCACGGCTACAAATGGACTAACCATAAATTGGTATTCCGACTCAACAACATCAACAGTATTGCAAAGTGGAACACTTTCGGGTATCAATACCTATATAACACCCATATTAAATAGCACTACTACATTCTGGACTGTTCAAAAAGACTTAACAACTGGTTGCCTTTCAGCAGAAAGAAAGGTGGTAATAGTAATGATTAATTATCGGCCTTTAGCTCCTTCAGTCAGCAATGCTTCCAGATGTGGGGCAGGTACATTATTGCTTTCTGCCACAATGCCTATAGCTCCTGCTGGATCGGTGTCATGGTATTCATCGGCTTCATCTGGAGTAGCATTGAGTAACTGCTCTTTTTATAACACACCTAATATAAGTTCAACTAGAAATTATTATGTAGCATCCAAAATAATAGCTACAGGATGTGTTTCTTTAACAAGATCAGTGGCAATTGCAACTATAAATAAGATTCCTATTGCTCCGATTGCAATTAATGCTTCCAGATGTGGCATCGGCGTAGTCAACATTTCAGCAATTCCTGATACGGGTCAAACTATTGATTGGTATACTGCTGCTAATAATAATAAAGTAGTACGTATTGGGTCATCATCATTTGCAACTCCTGTAATTCACAAAACAACATCTTATTATGTAGCAGCAAGAAATAAATACACGGGTTGTGTTTCGTCTACAAGAACACCTGTTACAGCTACTGTTTCAACAGTTATTTTGCCTGAATCAACTTTACTAACGGGGTTGAATAATGTTTGTCCACTGATTGGTGCATTTAATAGTACGACGTATTCTATAACGGCAGTGTCAGGAGCATCATCTTATATATGGACCATTCCTTCAGGAGCGATTATTGATAGCGGAAGTAATGGGTTAAAAATTAAAGTAAGATTCAATAGTATCGGCGGGAATGATAGTATTGTTGTTCAGGCTTATAATGGTTGTTTGGGTATAAAGAAAGTATTGAAATTAACATCTGGAGGATATGCTCCAGCATTATTTTCGAAATTAAATATTCTTGAAAACGAAAAAAAACCAATGGTTGTAAATATTTTTCCTAATCCAACAAACAGTGTATTTAAGATGAAAGTATCGACATTAGCTTCTTCTACTCTTAAGTATAAAATAATCGATGTCATGGGAAGAGTTATAACTAAGGATGAAATAAAGCCGAACAAGATTTATACAATAGGATCAATGTTGAAGTCCGGTACATATTTTTTAGATATCAATCAAGGTAATAACAACAGTGTATTGGAGATGATGAAGTTCTAGTGAGAAAAATAAACTTTAAATAAAACGAACGTTATTTTTATCTTATTAATTTATCTGTAGCTGGTCTTTTTTTGATTCAATATATTCTTGAATTGATTTCGGAATCTTATTTAAGAAGTTGTATCCGGTAATATTTTCAATTTCGTCTACAGTTACACGATAGTGTTCCCATTTGAATTCGTTAACAACTTGATTATTGGGCATATCAACAGCTATTATCCTAGTGGCATTATTTATTCTTTGTAAATCATTCGATCCTTCAGGAAGAACAACTACAATTTTCCAGCAATGAGCCGGCACATTTATGTTCTCTTCGATTTTTTTTGATACCTCGCCGCTTTCGCCAATCCCTCCGGAGCCAGATCCTCCTGCAATAATGTACAATTCGTCTCCGGCATCAATCAGTTTCCTGCAATAGGCTTCTAATGCAACCCAGGTAATACGATTGAGATGTGGAGATTGAGGAATCATATTGCTCATTAGAAAAGTAGCTTTATTGTCCTCTTTATTTGCATCTCTGTCTTCCGAAGGGCATAAATGACCTCTGTCGAATCCCGAATGTGCGTAATCGTTTTTAGTTATTTTGTTAAAAGAGGATGGGAGAGTATTGTCTGTTGCAAAACAATTACATCTTTTAGCATCTCCTTTCCAGGCATTACTTAAGTGCCAGCTTACCCAGTTAGGTTCTCCTTTTGAACTATTGTAAGAAAGGGTAAACTGTGTTTTTGTAATTAAAAAATTATCCTGTTCCGAAATAGTTGCAGTGGCATTTGACGGGTTGCCCATTTCTAAGTTATTGTCACGAGATGCTGTATCATGAGGAACTGTATGGCCTTGTATAAAAAGTGTTAATGCACAGCCTATAATGAATTGTTTTATTTTCATTTATTAAAATTTAAAAAGAGAATCTACCATTTAAAATTCATGAGGAAAAGTAGTGAAAATTTAATGGGTACAAGTTTTTTTAAACATTATAAAAATTAGGTATTCTTTACTGCCTAATAATAATTGCCATTGGACTTTTTCTTTTAAGTAACTTGTGTCACATTTTTTATTATCTCCGTTATGCTTAAAAAGAAAATTCCTGCTTATTTCATTTTAATTGCTTCTGCACTTTCTATTATCGTTTGCTTAGGATTTGTAGCATTAAATAAGCCTAAATCTCAGGAACCACTTGCAGATTCGATTATTACAGATTCTAATAAATATTGCAGCTTGAATATAGCTCGATTAAAAGGGTATAGATTTATTCATCCATTGCTTTATGCGGAGCCAAATTGTGAAGCCACTGATTTTATAGGATATAAAAATGAGATTGAACAAGTGATTGAATCAAATAAAGCATTGGGCAATTTAACTACGGCATCTGTATACATAAGGGAATTTAAACAAGCGGAATGGCTGGTTATTAATGAAGGGGAAAAATATAGTGTTGGTTCTTTATTGAAAGTTCCTGAATTGATAGCGTATTTTAAAATGGAAGAATTAAATCCTGGTTTTTTGGATAAAAAAATTACGTATAATCAAAGAATAACGACAGATAAAATTATCAATTTCGAATCTAATCATATTGTTTTCGGTCAGACATACAGTATAAGAGAGTTGTTGAAATATATGATTGTGTATTCCGATAATGAAGCGACTCTAATACTAAATAAACTCATTGATGGCAATATTTTCAAGAAAGTATTTTCTGATGTCGGATTGAAAGAGCCCGATTTTCAATCTAATTCTTATCCTATGGGGGTAATGGATTATTCCATTTTTATGAAAGAATTGTTCAACTCTTCTTATCTTCCTTTCAGATATTCTGAAGCCTGTTTGGAATTGTTAAGCCAGTCGAAGTTTTCAGAGGGAATTGTTTCGGGACTTCCTGCTAATTGTGATTTAGTGCATAAATTTGGCGAGTCTGGCACAACAGATAACCCTAATTTCACAGAAGCTGCCATTGTTTATTGTGGTAAAAGACCCTATATCCTAATCGTAATGACCAAAGGCAAGGAAATGAAAAAACTGCCAAAAGTAGCAGGGGAAATTTCAAAGAAAGTTTATGACATCATGAGTAACAGAAGCTAGCTTGTGATTTTATTTCTTTGGTTTATTTACTCGATAACTGCATTTCCCTAAAACAATTTTGTTTTAATGGGTTCTAAAAAATATATTTGATGACTTATCATTAAGTCATTTTTTTTATGTCTAATATTTCGTACAAACATTTCACCATTGGAGTAGAGGAGGAGTACATGGTTATTGATCCCCATACTCGTGAATTGAAAAGCCATGAACAAAAAATAGTTCAGGAAGGTCAAAAGATATTTAACGATAAGGTGAAAGCGGAAATGCACCAGGCCGTAGTAGAAGTTGGAACTGACATTTGCAAGGATGTAGAAGAGGCGTATTTGGATATATCCAATCTGCGAAAAACGCTAAGTGGTATTGCCGAAGATATGGGTTTTTGGTTGGGCTCAAGTGGAACACATCCCTTTAGTCATTGGCAAAAGCAGTTGATTACCGAGCATGTCCGTTACAATGAAATCGTGAATGAATTCCAGGATGCAGCCAGAAGTAATTTGATTTTCGGTTTGCATGTTCATGTAGGGATGCCCTCTCGTGAAATGGCTATTCATATTGCAAATTCTGCGAGATATTTCCTTCCTCATGTATTTGCCCTTAGTACGAATTCTCCTTTTTGGGAAGGACGATTAACAGGGTATAAATCATATCGTACAAAAGTTTTCGAGAAGTTCCCGCGTACAGGCATTCCCGATATCTTTACCAGTATTGAGGATTATGATAATTATGTAAAGATGTTAATCAAAACAAATTGTATAGATAACGCTAAGAAGATCTGGTGGGATTTAAGAGTGCATCCCGTTTTCAATACTGTAGAATTCAGGATTTGTGACATTCCTTTATTAGTGGAAGAAACGATTGCCATAACCGGTATTTTTCAGGCAATCTGTGCAAAGCTTTATACGCTTCGTCTGCAAAATTTGAATTTTATCATGTACAGCCGTGCATTGATTAATGAAAATAAATTCAGGGCAAGTCGTTATGGATTAGATGGCAAAATGATTGATTTTGGAAAAGAGGAGGAAGTCAATACCAAGGAGCTTTTACTGGAGCTGCTTGATTTTGTGGGGGATGTAATGCCGCATTTAGGAAGCCAGCATCTTATTAGGAATGTAGAACATTTGATACAGCAAGGAACTGGTGCTGATCGTCAATTGAAATGTTTTGACGAAACCAATAGTTTAGAAAAAGTGGTAGATTATGTCCATAATAGTTTTTTAGAAGGGATTTAGTTTGGGTAAAAAAGGAGAAAGCCCTATATTTGCCCTCCAAATATTTAATGGCTGCGTAGCTCAACTGAATAGAGCATCTGACTACGGATCAGAAGGTTTTAGGTTTGAATCCTAACGCGGTCACAACTTCAAAAGCAGTTACAATTTTGTAGCTGCTTTTTTTATTCAAAAACATCAAACTGTATTTCGCTAAAAATTGAGGGATATATTATTTATTTCAACTTCTTATTTGGGAATTTCTTCTTGAAACCAAATCAAATATTCATTAATTTGCGACACTAAATAATAAGGCAGACTTAACAAAAAGAAAGTTTTATTTTGAGGTGTTTTTACTTCAGTAATGTTTACATCGCCTGCATAAAATCTTATTGCCATATTGTGTGGCGCTGCTTCCATAAATAAATGCAATGATTTTAGTGTTCCTGTTTTTCCGGACTTGGTTTCTATAGGAATTATTTTCCCTTCAAATGAAATTAAGAAATCTACTTCTGCGGTTGATTCTTTTTTTTCTTTAACCCAAAAAAATAATTCACTCAGGGCGTTGTATTGATTGGCTAAAAGTTCTTGACCGGTTAAGTGTTCAATCATTGTACCCTGATAAATCTTGCTTAAATCATTTGAGCCTAAAATTTCTTTCTGAATACCAACAAAATG
>CALQJK010000077.1:0-8396 GCA_943330875.1 Chitinophaga pinensis | reverse complement strand
TTGTTTTTCCTGAAACAACTTTGTTTTTTGCGTTAAAAGGACCCATAAGAAATGGGGCTGTTTTCATTGCTGATCTTTATGGAGAAGGAGTTAGGAATTTTGTAGTTGATGATAGTTCTATTATCGATGAAATCGTAAAATATCCCGAAGCAAATTTTTTAATGGTTCTGGATGTATTATCCGCCTTACAAGATTTGGTTGCCTTTCACAGAAATCAATTCAAGTATCCTGTGATTGGAATTACAGGAAGCAATGGCAAAACAATCATCAAAGAATGGCTTTTTCAAACATTAGTTGCACACTTTAATATTGTTAGGAGTCCTAAGAGTTACAATTCTCAAATAGGTGTTCCGCTTAGTGTCTGGAAAATGGAAGCTTCGCATAGCTTAGGAATATTTGAGGCAGGGATATCCCAGGTAGGAGAAATGAAGCAACTTCAAAAGGTCATCAATCCTGATATCGGTATTTTAGGATTTGTTGGAGATGCTCATGCAGAAGGATTTGAAAGTATGCCAGCAAAAATAATAGAGAAATTGCTATTGTTTTCAAATAGCAAAGCACTCATCTATTGTTCTGATAACGATTTGGTGAATTCTTGCGTTACTACTTTTTTTAAAGATAAAAGCATCCAATTATTTTCCTGGAGTAAACACCATGACGCTGATCTTAAAATTAGAGAAGTCCAAAAAAAGACTGATTCCACTTTTTTATATTGCACTTATAAAGGGAGAGATTTTAATTTCTCCATACCATTTCTTGATGAAGCTGCTGTATTTAATGCCATGACTTGTTGTGCCTTATTGCTTTATTTGCAAATTGACATTTCTGTTATGGTTGAATCCATGAAAAACCTTCGTCCTATTGCAATGAGGCTGGAATTGAAACAAGGGAACCATCAATGTAAAATAATCAATGACAGTTATAGCGCAGATATCGACTCCTTAAAAATCGCTTTAGATTTTTTATCTCAACAAGATGTTCATTCCAAAAAGACAGTTATTATCAGCGACATTTTACAGTCCGGTATTTCAAACAAACAATTATATAAAAAAATAGCTGGGCTTATTTCTAATAAAAAGATAAATCGATTTATTGGCATAGGAACGGAGGTTTCTCTTTTTCAGCATGAATTCCATTCCATTCCTGAGAAGCATTTTTATGCTTCTACAACTGCATTTTTAAATGATTTCAATAAGCAAAAATTTAATGATGAAATTATTTTATTGAAAGGCGCACGTGTTTTTCAATTTGAACAAATATCTGCATTGCTGGAACAAAAGATCCACGATACTGTTCTTGAAATTAATCTCAACGCACTAAGAAATAATTTAAAAATTTACCGACAACAACTTAGAAAAGAAGTAAAGTTGATGGCAATGGTAAAGGCATTTAGTTACGGAAGTGGTAGTTATGAAATTGCCAATCTTCTCCAGCAGGAAGGGGTTGAGTATCTTGCAGTAGCTTATACTGATGAAGGTGTTGAATTGAGAAAAGCCGGTATTCGTCTGCCCATTATGGTTATGAATGCCACTAATATGTCATTCGATAATTTGATTCAATATCAATTGGAGCCGGAAATTTATTCCATGAGTATATTAACAGCTTTTAAAAATTATATTGGTCAACATAATATTACTGCATATCCTATCCATTTGAAATTAGACACAGGAATGCATCGTCTTGGTTTTGAAAAAGACGAGATCACTCAATTGGTCAGCAAACTTGAAAATCAGGATGCTTTATTTGTGAAATCTGCTTTTTCTCATCTGGTTGGAAGTGATAGTCCTATTCATGATGATTACACCGCTTATCAAGGACATTTATTTATAGAAATGTCTGATCGTATTGAACAGGCTATTGGATATAAATTCATTCGCCATATTGCTAATACTTCTGCTATTCACAGACATCCGCAATTCCAATTTGATATGGTGAGGTTAGGAATTGGTTTGTATGGAGTAGATCATCAGCTGCCTTTGCAAAATGTAACCACATTAAAAACAACAATTTCTCAGATAAAAAATTTAAAGCAAGCAGATACTGTTGGTTATGGAAGAGCGGGTATGCTGAAACGAGATTCCAACGTGGCAACGGTAAGAATTGGCTATGCAGATGGTTATCCAAGAGCATTAGGGAATGGGAATGGTAAAATGCTTTTAAATGGTCAACTAGTCCCTGTTATTGGGAATGTATGTATGGATATGACCATGTTGGATATAACAGAAGTGCCTGCAGTTGAAGGAGATGAAGTTATTGTTTTCGGAGAAAATTTAGCCGTTTCAGATCTTGCAAATTGGGCAGCAACGATACCGTATGAAATTTTGACTAACATTTCACAAAGGGTTAAAAGAGTCTATTTTGAAGAGTAAATCATTCCTATCTTTGAACATAAGTATGAAAAAACTACATGTCATCATTATTATTGTACTCATTGTTGTTGCCGATCAGGCATTGAAGTTTTATGTAAAGTCTAATTTTTACCTCAATACATCAAGGCCGGTTTTTGGCGATTGGTTTCATCTATATTTTGTAGAAAATCCTGGCATGGCTTATGGCTGGAAGTTTGGTGGCAATTGGGGTAAATTAGCGCTAACTGTTTTCAGAATGTGTGCCGTTGTTTTTGGCATTTTTTATCTTGGTAAAATTATTAAACAGCAACAGCACAATGGTTTTATTTTTTGCGCAGCATTAATATTTGCAGGAGCATTGGGGAATTTAATAGACAGTTGTTTTTATGGTATGATTTTCGATAAAGGCATGGTTTTTAATTTACAATACAAAGAATATTTTGGTTATGATGGGTTGGCAGTTCTTTCCAATAAAGGCTATGGTGCTTTTTTGCATGGAAATGTAGTGGATATGCTTTATTTCCCGGTTCTAAGAGGACATTTTCCTTCTTGGATGCCACTTTGGGGCGGAGAAGATTTTGAATTTTTCAGACCAATATTCAATATTGCGGATGCTTCCATTAGCGGCGGTGTAATTAGTATACTGCTTTTTCAAAAAAAGTTTTTCAATAATAATAGTTTCTCACAACCTACTGATACTGATCAGTTGGTTAGTAATTAAATATTTTAAATTGCAGCCGAAAAGCAACTGATCTTTTAGTATTAATAGTCATAAGAGTTGGCTCATCCCAACTGAGATTGACAATAAAGGGTATAAGCATTGACTATATTTTTAAAAATATAATACCACATGAAAAAAAATATCAACATTCTCTTTTCATTTTTATTTCTACTGTTTTTTATTTCTTGTCAAAAAGAACTTCATTTTGATGAGTTGCCAGCATCTGAGGGGACACTAAAAACAGATTCAGCTGGTATTAATTGTCTGCCTATGACTATTCAGGGAAGATATAAAGTAGATTCAGCTCTTGGGAATGGCAATTATATTGAAGTGAATGTCAATGTTACTAAAACTGGTGATTATTCAATACAATCTCCATCATCGGATGGGTTTTATTTTGTAGGCACAGGTACATTCTCGACAACAGGAATTAAAACAGTTAGAATTTATGGCTTCGGAATGCCTACAACAGCAGGGTTACACCAAATTTATATTTCATACAACAACAGTACTTGTATTGTGGATATAAATGTAGAACCTGTAACTCCTGTTCAGAATGCTGTTTTTACTTTAGGAGGAGCGCCGGCTACTTGCTCTGGTTTTTTACTTTCTGGAAATTATAATGTTGGTTTGCCTCTTAATAGTAGTAATACACTAACGGTGAATATTAATGTTACTACCGCGGGCCCTTATTCTCTTAATTCAGATACTTCAAATGGAGTTAGTTTTTCTGCTTCAGGGTTTCTCTCCTTAAGTAATACACAAATTGTATTGATTGGATCAGGAATACCTACAGGTACTGGTACTAACAATTACACCTTACATACCACAACTGGAGATTGCACTTTTTCTGTGACATTCCTTGGACCTGCTGCTTATACGATTGGTGGCGCACCTGGAACTTGCACAGGAGCTTCTCCTCAAGGGACTTATATTGCAAGTATACCAACTGACATTTCTAATTCAGTTGTTGTTGCTGTGAATGTAACTTCTATAGGGTATTATAATATAGCAACTGATACAGTAAATGGGGTAGTGTTTTCTTATACTGGCAATTTTACAACAACCGGCCCACATAATGTTACCTTACAAGCAAGCGGCACACCAATATTAGCATCACCTTATCCTTTTGAATATCATTTAAGTAGTTCTTCAGGAACGTCCTCATGTGGCTTTACCATAAATGTAGCAGGAGATTATATCGTATGTACTATCAATGGGCAACCCACAACATTGTATTTTAATATGGGAACAGGTATAACAGACCCAACGGCCTCTGCAGGATTCCCTGGCACTGCAGGTTTTACTATTTTAGCCATCGATGGCTATAAAACGCTTTCAGGTAATTATCCGTCTATACACATTCAATTCAATAATGCCAATGGGCCGCTGGATAATATTACTGTTACGACCTCCACGGTGCCGAGTAATGGGTTTTTAACTTGTGATTACATTGATAATACCAATACGAATTACTCAATTGCCTCCAATCCAATACCAGCATTTACTTTAGCCATTCTGCCCATTCAAAATAACAGATGCCGTGGTACATTCTCAGGAACCTTGCAAAATGGATCTGGCTCAAGTGTGCTTACCATTACAAATGGGATGTTCGATGTTCGATTCAGATAAATATAAAATTGTAGATTATAATAAAAATCCCTTCTTGGTAAAGAAGGGATTTTTAGTGAAAGTGAATATGCTTATATTTTTCCCACCATATTCGCTGGAATCACCCATTGATCAAATTCTTCAGCGGTTAAATAATTTAATTTCACAGCCATCTCTTTTAAGGTTGTGCCTTCTTTATGTGCTTTTTGAGCTATTTCAGCAGCTTTGTAATATCCGATTTTTGTATTGAGTGCTGTAACTAGCATTAAGGAATTGTCTACATGCTTTTTGATATTGCTTTCTATAGGTTCAATTCCAATGGCACATTTATCATTAAAGGAAACACAGCCATCACCAATTAATCTTGCACTGTGTAAAAAGTTATAAATCATTACTGGTTTAAAAACGTTTAATTCAAAATGCCCGTTGCTTCCGCCAATTCCAATCGTAACATCATTACCCATCACCTGTGCTGCAATCATAGTGATCGCTTCACATTGTGTAGGGTTAACTTTTCCTGGCATAATGGAAGAGCCTGGTTCATTATCTGGAATAAACAATTCTCCAATGCCGCTTCTTGGTCCTGAAGATAGCATCCGGATGTCATTTGCAATTTTCATTAAACTAACTGCAACAGTTTTTAATGCGCCATGTGCTTCCACAATCGCATCATGTGCAGCAAGTGCTTCAAATTTATTTTCAGCTGTTACAAAAGGTAATCCTGTTAAAGTGGCAATATGCTTTGCAACATTTTCTGAATATTGGTCTGGGGTGTTAATGCCCGTCCCAACTGCCGTTCCTCCTAAAGCCAATTCACTTAAATGAGATAAGGTGTTTTTTATCGCTTTAATCCCGTGGTTTAACTGTGATACGTAGCCGCTGAATTCTTGTCCAACGGTTAATGGCGTGGCATCCATAAAATGTGTTCTGCCAATTTTTACCACATGCATAAATGCCTTACTCTTTGCTGATAGTGTATCTCTGAGCTTTTCTATTCCAGGCAAAGTTGTTTCGATAATAATCTTATAGGCAGCGATATGCATTGCTGTGGGAAAGGTATCGTTGCTCGATTGTGATTTATTTACATCGTCATTGGGGTGAAGAAACTTTTCTTTATCATTCAGCTCTCCACCATTCATAACATGGCCACGATAAGCAACTACTTCATTTACATTCATGTTGCTTTGTGTACCACTTCCTGTTTGCCAAACTACTAATGGAAAATAATCATCTAATTTACCTTCAAGAATCTCGTCACATACTTTCCCAATCAAATCACTTTTTTCCTTACTCAATACTCCAGCTTCATGGTTGGTTATTGCTGCTGCTTTTTTTAAATAAGCGAATGCCTTAATGATTTCTTTCGGCATTTTATTGATGTCTTGCGCAATTTTGAAATTGTCAATACTTCTTTGTGTTTGAGCGCCGTAATATGCACTGATAGGCACTTTTACTTCACCCATGGTGTCTTTCTCGATTCTGAATTCCATCTTATATTATTTTATTTTCCTGAAAAATTTGCTTTTCTTTTTTCTAAAAATGCTGTTGTGCCTTCTTTCATATCTGTGGTATTGAAACAATCACCGAATGCATCTGCTTCTTTTTCATATCCTGATTTTCCATTGGTATAAGCGCTGTCACTTACAACGGCAGTGTTGATGCAATCAATTATTTTACTGATAGCAAATGGAGCTTTGGTTTGTATGGTTTGTAAAATCTCCATAGTTTTTTTTAGTAACTCTTCAGAAGTAGTAATATGATTTACCAAGTTGATACGCAAGGCCTCATTAGCATCTATTATTTGTGCAGTCATCTGTAATTCCATGCTTTTTCCTTTGCCAACTAACTGGGTTAATCTTTGTGTGCCACCATATCCTGGAATGAGACCTAAGTTGACTTCCGGCTGTCCAAATTTTGCATTCTCACTGCAAATTCTAAAATGACAAGCCATGGCTAATTCACAACCACCACCAAGCGCAAACCCATTAACAGCAGCTATTACAGGCTTAGGAGAATTTTCTATTTTAAAAAAAACATCTTGCCCTCTTTTTGATAATGCAACAGCTTCTTTTTTACTAAACGATGCGAATTCTGCAATGTCTGCACCCGCAACAAATGCTTTTGAACCAGCACCCGTTATGATAGCAGATTTTATGTCATCATTATGGTATACTTCAGACATGGCTGTATCAATGTCATCGAAGACTTGTTTATTTAAAGCATTTAATTTATCTGGGCGATTAATGGTGATCGTTAAAATGCCATTTTCCAGATTTGTCAATAAAGTAGCATACATAGCATATTGTTTTAGAAGCTTCTGTTAACTATTACCCAGTCTTTAATATATTGAGCAATTTCTGTAGTTGTGGTACCGGGCGCGAAGAGCTGTCCCACGCCTAATTCGTTTAATTGTTTCATGTCTTCTTCCGGAATAATGCCACCGCCGGTAACCAATACATCGTTCATCCCTTTCTCTTTCAACAACGCCATAATTTTTGGAAAAACCGTCATGTGCGCTCCGCTTAATATACTTACGCCTATTGCATCTACATCTTCCTGAAGGGCTGTATTTACAACCATGTCAGGAGTTTGACGTAATCCTGTATAAATCACTTCCATACCTGCATCTCTGAGTGACGTAGCGATTACTTTTGCGCCACGATCATGGCCATCCAATCCAACTTTTGCCACTAAAACTCTAATCGGTCTGTTCATGATTATTTATTTAATTGAACTAATGCAGTTTTAATTCTGCTGATTGTAGCTGACTTTCCTATTTTATGGGCAATTTCAAAAACAGCCGGACCAAACTTACCCCCAACAAGCATGATGCGCATGGGTAATTGCAGCTCGCCCGGTTTGATATTTTTCTCAGTTGCCAATGTTTTGAAAGAATCTTCAATGGATGCTACGTCCCAACTATTTAATTCATGGAGTTGAGCGCAATAGGTTTCAAAGAAATCTGTTTTTGCCTCATTCCATTTTGGTTTGACAGCCTCAGTATCTAATACCTCTGGGGCTTTGAAAAAGTAAATAGCCTGCTCATAAAAATCAGTCATTAAGATACAACGATCTTTCACCAGCTCCATTACATTTTTAAAATACGTTTCCTCTTCAATAACTACTTCTTTTGCTTCGAATATTTTTTTTACATCTGGAAATAACTCTTCAACAGTTGATTTTTTAATCCATTCGTGGTTGAACCATTTTGCTTTTTCGTAATCAAATTTCGCTCCGCTTTTATGCACTCTTTCAATCGAAAATTGAGTAATCAATTCGTCGATTGAAAACAATTCTTGACCTGTTCCATCATTCCAGCCCAGGAGCGCCAGTAAGTTGATAAAAGCACCTGGTAAAAACCCTTTTTCTTTAAAACCTTCTGTAAAATCATTTGTTTTGGGATCAGTCCAGTTCATGGCATATACAGGGAATCCGAATTTCGCGCCATCTCTTTTGCTTAATTTTCCACTTGGTCCAAGTATTAAGGGAAGATGCGCCCATTGAGGCATTTGGTCTAATCCGAATAAATATTTCCATAGTAAAATATGCACCGGCGCACTGCTCAGCCATTCTTCTCCTCTGAATGCGTGTGTAATCTTCATGAGATAATCATCCACCACAACCGCAAGATGGTAAGTAGGCATGCCATCCGCTTTCAGTAATACTTTATCATCCACCACATTTGAATCAAAACTAACTTCGTGATGTATTAAATC
>CALQJK010000076.1:0-8480 GCA_943330875.1 Chitinophaga pinensis | reverse complement strand
TTTCTTGGTGCTTCATAAATATTGTTGGATCTGCCCAAATAGCAACTGTCATGATAGGTTATTTTTTTTCCTTTGAATTCACCGCCTCCCTTCATATTTATTTTGCCTTCGTCTATGAGCTGCTGTAAGAATGTGGCATGGTGGATTACTTCGTAATGTCCTCCGAGTACAGGATATTCATTTTTAATGGTATTGAAACAATGCGGACAAGCAGTTACAATTTTTTTTATTTCATAGCCATTTAATAGTTGAATGTTCTGGTAGGCCATCATTTGAAACATAAATTCATTGCCAGCTCTTCTTGCTGGATCTCCGGTACACATTTCTTCTTTACCCAGAATCGCATATTTAATGCCTACTTTTTCTAAAATGCTAATAAAAGCTTTTGTGATTTTTTGAGCACGTTGGTCAAAGCTGCCTGCACAGCCTACCCAAAATAAAACTTCCGGCTTTTCGCCCTTAGCTAAAAATTCCGCCATTGTAGGTACATGCATAATTTAATTTTTACTACAACAAAGTAAACAAGTTTTTATCATTGATGTTTGCACTATTGCCATTAATTTTGAAAATTACACAAAGACATGAAAAAAATCATACATAAATTGACGAATTGGGAAGCCTGGCCATTTAAATTAATTTATGCGCCATTAGCACCTATGTGGGTTTACTACATGTTGCGTTCACGTGCTGTATGGTTTTTTACATCAAGTAATCCTAAAATTACATTCGGGGGAATGGATGGCGAGCCTAAAAGAGAAATGTATGATTTGCTGCTCCCATCATTATATCCTAATACGATAAACATCTTACCAGATGAAGATTTTAATGAGGTGATCACTAAAATAAAAATGGCAGGACTTCAATTTCCCATAATTGTCAAACCCGATATTGGTTGTCAGGGTATCTTGTTTAGGAAAATTGATACAGCGGTGGAACTTGAAAATTACCATACACAAATTCCCGTAGAATATGTTGCGCAGGAAATGGTAAACTATCCAATGGAAGTTAGTGTGTTTTATATTCGTCATCCAAAGCAACTAACGGGAAAGGTTACAGGATTTTTGCATAAGATTTCATTGCACGTGATAGGTGATGGGGTTAAGCATCTGGAGGAATTAATCCATTCACATCCAAAAGCAAGTAAACATAAGCAAGCTATGTTACTAAAGCACAAAGATCATTTAAATAGGGTGCTTTCGGAAAGTGAAAAATATGTTTTGAATTATGCGGCCAATCATAATAGAGGCGCACATTTTGTAGATTTGAAAAATTATATAGATGATTCACTTGTGAAAATTTTTGATGAAGTAAGTTTGAGAATCAACGATTTTTTTTACGGAAGATATGATATCATGTGTGAGAATATTGAAGATTTAAAACAAGGGAAAAACTTTACCATACTGGAATATAACGGTTGTGGGGCTGAGCCCAATCATTTCTACGATACGGGCTATACCTTGATGGGTGCGTATCGTGAAATCCTTAATCATTGGAAAGATTTATATCAAATCAGTAAGTATAATTCAAAGCAAGGCATAAAGCCATGGCCTTTTTTAAAGGGGTATAAATTTTTAAATAAAACCAAAGCTCATTTTGAAAAGATGCGTGAGGTTGATGCTACAATTGGTTAATCTTTTTTGTATGGTATTTTTAATCAGTCAATTTCTACCTTTCATTTTGAATGTAACTTTAAACCATGTATAATCTTACCAAAGTTTTTTTCTGGGGAATGCTCATTAGTTTTTTAGGCTCGCTTCCTTTGGGAACATTAAATGTTGCTGCCATGCAAATTGGTATACAGGAAAGTATAACCAACGCAGTATATTTTGCATTGGGTTGCTTATTGGTCGAAATGATTTATGTCCGTATTTCTCTCTTAGGAATAGATTGGGTAACGAGGCAGGCCCGTTTGATGAAAGCTATGGAATGGGTTACTTTTATAATTATTCTTGCACTTGCGGTGGGGAGTATTATTGCTGCTTTGAATGATGATGGGAATTCAAAAAATATACTGCTGAATAATCAAATGCATCGCTTTTTATTGGGCATGATGATGTGCGCCATTAATCCTGTTCAAATACCTTTTTGGTTTGGATGGAGTACAGTTTTATTTACTAAAAAAATATTGCAACCGCTGAATAGTCATTATAATATTTACATCTTCGGTATTGGAATTGGAACATTGATGGGTAATGCGGTTTTTATTTTTGGGGGCAAATGGCTGATTGGAAAAATAGCCAATGGCGAACATTACATCAACTGGATTATCGGTTGTATTTTTTTAGTAACTGCAATTATCCAGTTGGTTAAAATTTTAAAGGGGAAAAAAGAAACTTTAGCATAAGCAGGAAAAACAACCTTTTATTAGATTTCCTGCTGCCTAATCAGTAATAGTTTTAAAGTTTAATCCAACTATTTTTACAACATTCCAAAGAACACATGCTATATTAAGGCAATAAATCACCAATGATTTATATCATTTTTCGATAAATATAGTATTATGTATTGCATAGTACTATATTTATCCGTATGTTTGTGTTTTAATAACCTTTCAATCCGAAAAAATGAATATAGAAAATACATCCAGCCAAATGAGGAAGGGCATTTTAGAGTTTTGCATCTTATCTATTATTAAACAAGGAGAAGCGTATCCTTCAGATATTATTGAAAAGATGAAAACGGCGAACCTCCATATTTTTGAGGGGACCTTGTATCCTTTATTAACCCGACTTAAAAATGCCGAAATGCTCACTTACAGATGGGTGGAAAGTAATAGCGGTCCTCCAAGGAAATATTTTACTCTTACTGAAAAAGGAGCTGAGTTTTATAAAGAATTGGAATCAACCTGGAATGAACTCAGTAACGCAGTTAAGATGGTTATTCAACATCAGTAAAAAATACATTAAAACAAACTACATTAAAACCAAAAAAATGAAACAAGTAATTAATATAAATTATCACGGCAGAATTATTCCGATCGAAGTGACGGCCTTTGAATTGCTTAAACGATATATCGAAAGTTTGCAAAAACATTTTATAGAGGAGGAAGGTAAGGATGAAATTATCAATGATATTGAAAATAGAATCAGTGAATTATTGCAGGAAACCATCAATAAAGGGGCTGTTTGTATCACCGATGATAATTTAAATACGGTTATCAAAAGTATGGGACGTCCTGAAGATTTTGATGAGGTGTTTACAGCTAAAGAAAATAGTCAAACTGATAAAAAAGAAAATCATATAGCTGCTGCAAACAAAAGATTATTCAGAAGCGAAAATGAAAAATTAATTGGAGGTGTTTGTGGTGGTCTGGCCAATTATTTTGGAATTGATGTAGTCTTGGTCAGAATCATTTTTATTATTCTTGCTTTTTCGTTTGGCGTTGGCTTGATTCCTTATTTAATATTGTGGATAGCTACGCCTAGTTCTGCTGTGAAAGAAATTGGCGGGGTTCGAAAAAAATTATACCGTGATGGAGAAAATAAAATTGCAGGAGGTGTCTGTAGTGGCATTGCCAATTATTTTGGTATTAATCCCTGGATACCACGTGCCGTGTTTATACTGGCAAGTTTGAGTATTGTGTTTAATGGGAATGGCTACCATCATCAAATTGACATGTTTAGCCCCGGAGCATTGTTTATCTACATTATTTGCTGGCTCGTTATACCAGAGGCTAAAACCACATCTGAAAAATTACAGATGAAGGGGGAGAAGGTTGACATGAATTCTATTAAAAAAAATATTGCGGAGGAGCTGAAAGGGGTTCAGGAAAAAGTACAACAAGCAGGTGCTGAAACAACCCAGCTTGTAACAAAAAAATCTACTTCTTTCTTTAGAGAGGGAATTGATTTTGTAAAAAAAATAATTTCAGGCGCGGTAAAGATTATCGTGTTTGTAATTAAAGCATTTGTTTATACTGTTTTGGCCATCATTGGCATTGCTTTAATTATATCTCTATTCAGCCTAAGTTTTGCTGCGTTAGCAGTATTTCCTATGAGAACATTTCTTATCAGTGATGGTTGGCAAAATGTCTTCGCATGGGGCATTTTATTGTTTTTTATTTTGGTGCCTGTTATAGGAATTATTACCTGGATCATCAGAAAAATTGCAGGTATAAAAGGAAGCAATAAATTCGTCAGACTCTCTTTTTGGAGTCTCTTTATTATAGGTATAATGTCTGTAATTGGATTTGTATTCACCATGTTTGCGGATTTCAAGTCTACAAATATTAAAACAGAAGAGCAAGTTCTACTCACTAATCCTGCTGTCAACAAATTAATCATTACTTATCCTAATGAAATGGATACAAAAGATGATGTTGGATTTATATTCTCAGCATTTATGAATTCGTATGGAGATGATACGGCTTATATAGATAATATCAGTATTAAATTCAGGAAATCTCCAAATGATAGTTTTAAAGTAATGCTTACAAAAATGTCAAATGGAAAAAATCGTCAGGACGCTAATGCGGCTGCAGCTAAAATTCAGTTTAATATAATACAAAAGGACTCTTTGCTGATTCTGGATAAAGGGATTGGGATTACCCGAAAAAATAAATTCAGGAATCAACGATTGTTAATGACTGTTTATGTACCTGTTGGAAAAGAGGTCAGTATCAATAATACTTTTGAACTTAGTAACGATGATATTTTTACTTCTCAATTTCCAAAAGGACATGAAAAATCAGATGATGAATCAACTAGGGGTAAAGTGTATATGATGCAACAAGATGGTTTACATGAATTGACTATAAATAAGGAATAAGTTAAACAGAGCTAAGAGATTTTTAAAAATATTTTGAAATACAAACAACATCTCTGTAAAATTTTCATTTAATAATTACATTTGCAAAAAAAAACGAATGATGAACATTATAGAAGCACTAAATTGGCGTTATGCTACCAAAGCAATGAATGGTCAAAAAGTGCCACAGGAAAAAATTGACAATATTTTAGAGGCCGCAAGGCTGGCTCCAACTTCAAGTGGGTTACAACCTTTCGAAGTTATTGTAATTACCAATCAGGAGTTGAAGGATAATATAAAGACAATTGCTCACAATCAATCTATGGTTGCAGATTGTTCTCATTTACTCATTTTTGCGGCTTGGGATAATTACACTGCAGAAAGAATTAATAAAATGTTTGATCTTGCCAATGAAGTCAGAGGTTTCATTTCTGAAGGAGGAGAGAATTACCGTAAGATGCTCTTATCCTCTTATCCTGCTAAATCGGCTGATGAAAATTATACCCACGCTGCAAAACAAGTTTATCTCGCTTTCGGAATTGCAATAACCGCTGCAGCCGCTGAAGGTTTAGATGCTTCTCCAATGGAAGGTTTTGACGCTAAGGCTTTGGATGCTTTATTGGGTCTGAATGAAAAAGGATTGAGAAGTGTGGTTCTTTTGCCTATTGGGTTTAGAGATAACGAAAAAGATTGGTTGGTTAACTTAAAGAAAGTAAGAAGAGCGAAAGCAGATTTCATTACAGAGATGGGATAAAGAAGGTTAAAATTTGTTGAAGCTGGTTGAAAATTGTTGATGGATTGTAAAAAGGGGTTACTACATTTCTTTGGTCCATTCGTTACGGTCATCCGGACTTAATTTCCAAGGGGCAAAATTATTCTCAATATTACTGAACATACCGTTCCATTCCTGGGGTGCATTACTGTCTTCCATTATTAAGCTTCTTCTCAATTCTATAATAATATCAAGCGGATTGATACTAACAGGACATTCCTGCACGCAGGCGTTACAGGTAGTGCAGGCGCGCAATTCCTCTACAGAAATAAAATCATTCAATAATTGCTTCCCATCATCCTGAAAACTGCCATTCTTTTTGATGTTTAATCCTACCTCTTCAAGACGATCTCTTGTATCCATCATGATTTTTCTAGGGCTCAATAATTTTCCAGTTTGATGGGCAGGACAGGCAGACGAACATCTTCCGCATTCTGTGCAGCTATAAGCATCAAGCAAACTTTTCCAACTTAAATCCATTACATCTTTTGCCCCAAATTTCATCGACTGTGCTTCACTAGTAGGAGCGAGTTCCGGTTGCATCATGTATTTCACTTCGTTCTGCACATTTTCCATATTATGCATTTCTCCGACAGGTGTAAGTCTTGCGTAATATGCATTTGGGAAGGCCAGTAGAATATGAAGATGTTTACTGTAAGGGAGGTAATTCAAAAAGGCGAAAATGCCTATAATGTGCATCCACCAACAAGTACGCTCTATGAGGACCAGTTTGGTTAAAGTCATTTGTTGAAAAAAAGGAGATAACATTCCTGAAAAAATAAAATTGCCCGTTTCTTGATAATGCTCATTCCCTTGTAGTTGAATGGCCTTGTCTGTTGCATTCATGGTTAAGAATAAGCTCATTAAAATAATCTCTGTAATAAGAATGTAATTGGCATCGCTTCTCGGCCAGCCATTTAAATCATTGCTGATGAAACGTTTTATTTTTAAAACATTTCTTCTAACTAGAAAGATCAAGCATACTGCAATAACGCCAACGGCTAATAGTTCAAAAAAGTTAATCAGGTAACTGTAAAAAAAACCCAGAGGTTGTAGAAAAATTCTGTGTGTACCAAGTATTCCATCTAATACAATTTCAAGCACTTCAATATTGATAATGATAAATCCCGCATAAATAATCAAATGCATGATAGCCACAGTGCGATTTCTAAACATCTTTTTTTGTCCTAATGCCAGCAGTATCACATTCTTCCATCTTAAATTGGGTTGGTCACTTAAGTCTTCGTCTTTTCCTAATAAGATGTTGCGTTTAATCTGCATCATATTTTTCGAAAATAACCATGTGGAGTAGATAGCTAACAAAAGAAACCCTGCTTGTTGAATGTATGACATATGCTAAAATTTGCTCGGCTAAGGTAAAGAAATTATGCGGTAAAATGTAGCCAGATGATTCCCTTTTATGATATGGAATCCAACTTAGAATTGAATCCAGTTAAATTTTAATTTCCCATTCGACAACTCCAAAGCAGGGGTGGGGAATTTGAGTGAATTTAGTATAAACAAAATCGTTTTTATACTCTTGTGTTTTGTTTTTATTTTAGTGAGATCTATATCAGGTGCAAGATACCATTGTCTGTATTTTTTTATTGCTCTTCCGTCAAATGTAATCGAGCCATTTTTGTCTGTTGCTATATTCTCTCTCGCACCAAACATGCCTTCAGCTCCAGTGCCAATAGAAATTTGAAACCATTTTGGAATTGTTGAAGTCGGGAAAAAAGATTTCAGGTTTGCACTTAGCCAATAAGTTTGTCCATTATAATCTTTTAAAAACCGTTCTGCAGCACTTTTCCCAAATAATACATCACTTCTGTTATTTAATAAGGCATCATCGTAATTTTTTCTGTGAAAGGAAGTTTTTAAATGAAGGCGTTGTTCATTCCAGGCAAGTTCTTGTGCAATGAGTGTTCCACTTCCGATTAAATTTGCGCCAATGTCTCCCCAGCTCCATCCCCATTCATCACTGAATCCATCCAGTACCTCAATAATAGTTTGATAAGCAGCGCCTGAAAGTCCACCTAGCCAGATTCTTTTTTTTCTTTCAAGGCCAGTGCTTTTCAAAAGCTCCATACTGAATTTACTCATTGTATAGGCACTGTATAGGTGCCCAATTTTATCCATTTGTTGCCATTCTGCCCAGTCGTTAAAAGTGTGAAATTTACTTTGCGGATAATTTTTATACCAGGCATTGTACAATCCAATCATGCTGCCTCCATACAAGCCGATCTGGGTAATGGCAACTGTTCTGAGTTTTGTTTTATTTAAAGAGATCATCTCATCACTCTTGTGTACTATTGTGTCTTGCTGAGCCAACAAGATGCTGGATTGGGAAATTAAAAGAAATAAAAGATATATTTTTTTATTAAACAAATTAATCAGCTTGATGATGATGTTTCAAGATTATTTATGCCCTTCGTAATTGTGGCAAAACAAAATTAATAGTAAAGTGTCTAATTAAGTGCGAATCCTATATTTTTGGAGAATCTAAATGCAAAAAAATGGACAAACAGATTGAAACAAAAATAGAAAAGTGGTTGACTGGCAATTATGATGAAGCTACTAAAGCAGGGGTTCTAAATATGAAAGAAAATAATCCTGATGAATTGATGGATGCTTTTTATAAAAATCTTGAATTTGGAACGGGTGGCTTAAGAGGGATCATGGGTATTGGTACGAATAGAATGAATAAGTATACTGTAGGAATGGCTACTCAAGGATATGCCAATTATCTGAAACAGTGTTTCGCTGGAGAAATTAGCGTGGCTATTGGCCATGACTGCAGAAATAATAGCAGAAATTTTGCAGAAATTACCGCAAATGTGTTTGCAGCAAATGGAATAAAAGTGTATTTGTTTGAAAGTTTACGCCCAACTCCAGAGTTGAGTTTTACCATCCGACATTTAAAATGTAAAGGAGGTGTAGTTTGTACTGCAAGTCATAATCC
>CALQJK010000075.1:0-8496 GCA_943330875.1 Chitinophaga pinensis | reverse complement strand
TCATCATCATGCCCGGCAGTGGTATTAAATCTGATAATATTATTGAAATTGCAAACAAAACAAAAGCAACTGAATTTCACAGTTCCTCTAGAACATTCGTTGAGTCCGAAATGACCTTTCATCAACCTGAAATGATTGAAGCACTGAAAAAAGTAACCCTTGATGAGAAAGAAGTAAAACTAATAATGAATAAATTAGCTGAAATAAAATCCAACTCTTAATACAAAATTCTTACTTTAATAGAATGCTTCACTTTACGAAGCAGCTCCACTGCATTTTTACTAATGCTCTTATCAATATCTAATACTACATAACCGATACGTTCATTGGTTTTCAAGTATTGTCCTAGTATGTTGATGTTATTTTTACTTAAGGTAGCATTGATCTGGCTCATTACACCAGGCACATTTTCATGAATATGCAAAATACGATGAGCACCTTCCTGAGGAGGTAATGCCAATGCAGGTATCGAATGAGATCCAGTACTGATACCTTTTTCAAGATAATTAAACAACTTTGAACTGACATCTAATCCTATATTATTTTGAGCTTCTTGTGTACTTCCGCCAATATGAGGAGTGAGCAATACATTTGACAAACCTTGTAATGGCGATTTGAAAACATCTCCATTCTTTTCGGGCTCAACAGGAAATACATCTATTGCTGCACCACCTAAATGACCAGCTTCCAAAGCTTGTTTTAATGCATTAATATCCACCACTTCTCCTCTTGCATAATTAATCAATACAGCCCCTTGTTTGAAAAACTTTAAAGTCGTTTTATTGATTAAATTTTGGGTGCTGCTTAATTCTGGAACATGAAGCGTTACTACATCACTTTGTTTTAATAATTCTTTCAACGACTTACTGTCTGAAGCATTTCCAAGAGGCAACTTTGTTTCTACATCATAAAAAACAACTTTCATTCCTAATGCTTCAGCCAATACACTCACCTGACTTCCAATATTGCCATATCCGATGATTCCTAAAATTTTGCCTCTTAATTCATGGCTTCCTTTTGCATCCTTCATCCATGAACCTTCATGCGCTGCTTTATTTTTATCAATAATTTTTCTGACCAACATAATCGAAGAACCAATAACCAATTCCGCAACACTTCTTGTATTACTGTAAGGCGCATTAAATACAGCAACGCCTGCTTGTGTAGCTGCTTTCAAATCTATCTGATTAACCCCAATACAAAAACAACCAATGGCCTGAAGTTTTGGCGCAGCATCTAATACTTTTTTTGTAATCATTGTTTTACTTCTGATTCCAAGAATATGTACGCTTTTAATTTCCTTTATTAGTTCTTCTTCACTTAAGGCTCCTGTCAACTTCTTCACATTAGCATATCCAGCGCCTACAAATTGTGCAATTGCTGCGTCACTGATATTTTCTAAAAAAAGAATATTAATTTTTTCTTTAGGATAACTGGTATTTTTTTTCTCTGCCATGATATTATCACCTTATTTTGCACAAATATATTCCATAAGTAATAATATAGATGAAAAAAAAACATACGGAACAGTTTGTTCAAAATATAGGCTCAGGATTAAATACCATAAAAAGCCCCTTTAAATGTGGGATTACAGCGTATTTTGAGAAGTACTTTTTTAAATCCGGCATCATATTAACAATAGTAGTACTGACCTTATGTCAATGTAAATCTCATACAAAAAAAACAACCGCTTTAATAAAATACGAATTACCCATTCCTGAAAAACTGCCTACAGCATACATCGACACCATTAATAAAATCACTAATTTCTGGTACGAAAGTTTCTTAAAAAGATCAGGCTTTAATGGAGGAATATTAGTAGCAAAAAATGGAAATATTATTTTTGAAAAATACAATGGAGTAGCGCATTTCCGTTCAACAGATTCCATAAATTCCAGCACACCGCTTCACATTGCCTCTGTCAGCAAAACGTTTACCGCTATGGCTGTTTTGAAATTATGGCAAGATCATCTATTGAATATTGACGATGAGCTGTCAAAGTATTTTCCAGGATTTGATTATCCGGGTGTGACCATCAAAACATTACTCAATCACAGAAGTGGATTACCCAACTATGTTTATTTTATTGATGAATTGGGATTTGACAGAATAACCCCAGTCACAAATCAAGATGTGTTGAATTGTTTAATCAGCAGAAAAAATGAAATAAAAAACATCAACCCCGCCAACCGACATTTTTCGTATTGCAATACCAACTTTGCACTATTAGCATTATTGATTGAAAAAATCACCAAAACACCTTATCCTGAATATCTGAAAAGAAGCATTTTTGAGCCGGCGGGCATGACCCATACTTTTGTATTTACTCCTCAGGAAGCAGCAAGAGCAATCCCTACCTACGATTGGAAAGGAATGGAGATAGGTAATTCAAATCTTGAATTGGTTTATGGTGATAAAAACATCTATTCCACACCTCAGGATTTATTAAAATGGGATCTACTGCTTTCAAGCAACCAGTATTTATCAAAAGCCACATTAGAAGAAGCGTATAAGCCTTACAGTAATGAAAAGGCCGGAATTAGAAATTATGGTTTAGGATGGAGGATGTATAATTTCCCTAACGGCTACAAAATCATTTATCACAACGGATGGTGGCATGGAAGTAATGCAGTATTTATCAGAATGATCAAAGAAAATGCGACCATCATTGTCATTGGAAATAAGTACAATAGAAATATCTACAAAGCAAAAGAGCTCATCGGTCTGTTCAGCCAATTAAAATCGACTGGAGATGAAGAGGAATAATAGCAACTTTCTCCCTTATCCAAAGAACAAATACGTAAGCAATATTGACGTAACAATTCCCACCAGATCTGCCAATAACATGGCCCAAACTGCATAGCGTGTATTCTTTATAGATACTGCGCCAAAATATACAGCTATTACATATAAAGTAGTATCTGAAGACCCCTGTAAAATACAAGCCAATCTTCCTGGAAAAGAATCCGCACCAAATGTTCTCATCGTATCCACCATCATGCCTCTTGCTCCTCCTCCGCTAAATGGTTTAATTAATGCTGTTGGCAACCCATCGACAAATCTCGTATCAGCACCAAACATGGCGAACACACTTTTGATGCCTCCTATAAATGTATCGAAAGTGCCACTTGTACGAAGCAAACTAATCGCAACCAACATCCCAACTAAATAAGGAATGATTCGAACTGCTGTTTCAAATCCACCTCTTGCCCCTTCTATAAAAGAATCAAAAACATCCACCTTTTTATATAAGCCACCCAAGACGATAGCAATAAAAATAAATAAAATCAATCCACTGCTTAAGGAGCTGGAAAAAATTTGTACAGCGTCGGATTCTAACGAATGGATATATAAAACAATCGATGCAATCAAGGCAGAAATCCCTAAAATCCATGCAAGAATTACAGGCTGGAAAACATTTATCTTTTGTTTGAAACTTACGATCAACATGGATGCCACTGTTGCAATAAAAGTGGCGATCATACAAGGAATGAAAATATCCATTGGATTGGCAGACTTAGCAGCAGAGCGCAATGCAATAATACTTACTGGGATCATTGTCATGCCTGATGCGTGCAAACACAGGAACATAATCTGTGGATTCGAAGCCGTTGACTTTTCGGGATTAATTTCCTGCAAACTCTCCATGGCTTTCAATCCAAATGGCGTTGCCGCATTATCCAATCCTAATAAATTTGCAGAGAAGTTCATCATCATGTGTCCAATAGCAGGATGACCTTTCGGAACATCGGGGAATATTTTAGAAAAAAACGGCCCAATAATTCTTGATAAAAATCTTATCCCGCCCGCTTTCTCTGCAATCGACAAAAACCCCATAAACAAAGCCAGGAAGCCAATTAATTTCAAACAAAGTGCTACTGCAGTTTGACAAGTTTCAATCACACCATCAGCGTTCGATATTTTGAAAGTTGTGAATTGATTGGCGCTGCTGCGAATCGTTTTTCGATCTCCATTTACATAAATTTTATTACTGTCAATTTCCGCCACCATTTGCTTGTCAGCTTCTAAGACATTTATAGTTTTTAATTTAATTGTATCTCCAGATTTCCCCGTAACCATATTAGAAAATATAGTGCGGCTTTCCGAAGACACCGCCAGCTTAATACTTGCAGTTAAAATAGCTATGATGATAAATGCTGACCAAATACGACTTAATACCATGATGAAATAGTTTTTATAATGGATGAAAATAAGAAAAAATCAACAAACCATTCAACTAATCAACCTTTCAACCACATTCAACCCTTTAGACACCTTTCAACCCTTCAACAACTTTCAACTACTTTTCAACCATATTAAACCATTCAACCAATCAACTTTTCAACTAATCAACTTATATTTGCACTCGTTTAAAAAATCAAAAAAATGGCATTACAAGCAGGGATTGTTGGATTACCCAACGTAGGAAAATCAACTCTTTTTAACGCAGTGAGCAGCAGTGCAAAAGCACAGGCGAGCAATTACAGATTCTGCACGATAGAACCCAATACTGGCTTGGTAAATGTGCCCGATCCAAGACTAAACAAATTAGAAGAATTGGTTAAGCCCAATCGTACGGTACCTACTCAAATAGAAATAGTAGATATAGCCGGCCTTGTAAGAGGTGCTAGTAAAGGGGAAGGTTTGGGAAATAAATTTCTTGCTAATATCAGAGAAGTTGACGCCATCATTCATGTAATCCGTTGTTTTGAAGATGATAATATTTTAAGAGATGAAGGACCGATAAATCCTGTTGGTGACAAAGAAATTATCGAAACAGAATTGCAATTAAAAGATCTGGAAAGTGTAGAGAAAAAAATACAACGTACAGAAAAATTATTAAAACAAGGTGACGCTAAATTAAAAGCCGAATACGATGTACTGAAAGCTTGCAAAGATCACCTTGATAAAGGAAAGAATATTTTATCTCTTGGGTTAAGCAAAGATGACAAGTCTGCCATTGCTGATATTTTCTTACTAACGGACAAGCCTATTTTGTATGTGGCTAATGTTGATGAAGCTTCTATGCATACAGGCAATAAGTTTTCTAATGCTTTAATTGAAGCCGTTAGAAATGAAGGCAATGAAGTTATTGTAATGACGAATGCTATCGAGGCGCAGATTGCAGAATTTGATAATGAAGATGACAAGCACATGTTCATGGAAGAGTATAAAATGGTGGAACCTGCATTAGACAGGTTGATTCACTCTACTTATAAATTATTAAACTTATCGACATACTTTACCGCCGGAGTCCAGGAAGTAAGAGCCTGGACGATTCAACAAGGTTGGAAAGCTCCTCAGGCTGCAAGTGTAATACATACAGATTTTGAAAAGGGATTCATCAAAGCTGAAGTGATCGCCTACGATGACTTTGTACATTATGGATCAGAAGCGGCTTGCAGAGACAACGGCAGATTACGTATAGAAGGAAAAGAATACTTAGTACAAGATGGTGATGTGATGCATTTCAGGTTTAATGTATAGTCCTGCGGAGGTTTCAAAGGTTTCAAATCGCTACGCTTGTTTAATGCGTTCAAAACGTTTAAATCAAATTCATCAAAACTAATTTTCAAATAGAATTAAGCGAATCTTAGCGTTCTTATTTCTCTGCGGTGATAAATAAGCCTAAGGCGTTTCAAAGGGTTCAATCGCTGCGCTTGTTTAATGAGATCAAAATGGTTAGCGTAACCACATCATATCAAATCTTCAAATCCAACTTATTGAACCTTTTGAACCTTTTAACACTTTCCCTAATCAACTAAAGATTCGGTCTCCTTCTTCTCGACTTATTAAACACCATCGTGCCTTTATCAATTCCTTTTCTGAGTTGCTTTTGCTCTTCTTCAGGAAGCTTGATAATATCATGGCATTGATCACTGCAACAACCTTCATATTTATTTTCACATGATTCACATTGTATAAAAAGCAAATGGCATCCTTCATTTTTACAATTGGTGTGTGTATCAGCCGGATTACCACACTGATGACACTTAGCGATAATTTCTTCTGTAATCCGCTCTCCTAGTCTATCATCAAAAACGAAATTTTTTCCATGAAATTTATTGGGAAGATCATGTTCTTTGACCTTGTTAGCGTAATGAATAATTCCCCCTTCTAAGTGAAATACATTTTTAAATCCACGATGCAGCATATAGGCACTTGCTTTTTCACATCTGATGCCTCCAGTACAATACATGATGATATTCTTGTCTTTTTTATTATCCAATAACTCTGCAGCCATAGGTAATTGTTCTCTGAAGGTATCACTTGGAACCTCTATAGCATTTTCAAAATGACCAACTTCATACTCGTAATGGTTGCGCATATCAACAACAACTGTATCAGGATCTTCAGTTAACTTATTAAATTCATCAGCGTTTACATATTGTCCTTTATTCACCATACTGAATTCGGGATCTTTAATTCCATCAGCAACAATCTTATCTCTCAATTTCACTTTAAGTACCCAGAAAGATTTCCCATCATTATCAACGGCAATGTTTAGACGAAGTCCATTTAATGTCGGATAATTATATAAATAACTTTTAAATGCCTCGAGATTTTCTTCAGGAACACTTACCTGTGCATTGATGCCTTCAGTAGCAATATATATTCTACCAAACACATTCAAGTGTGCCAACCCTTTATAAAATTCATCTCTGAACTCTTGAGGATTTTCAATAAAAAAATATTGATAAAAGGAAATGGTAATTCTGTAGAATGTTTCTTCATACAAGCGATTTTTAAGCTCCGCCTGTGAAACGCGATTGTGTAATACTGCCATAGTAAAATATTTGACTCCAAATGAATGGAGAATCTAAAAAAGATTGGATGCTTGCAGGGCAAACCAAATTATCATAGCAAAAGTAGAGTTTTATATGTTTAATCAAAAAATAATCCCAATGGAACGCTTTCTTGAAAGTGCATTACCTCTATTATTAAGTCCGCCACTCAAAACACCTCCAGCGCCGAAAACTAATGCAGAATTGACATACCGGCCATTTTGATAAGCACTTACAAAATCAACTCTCATTAATTTAAATATATTTTCGAGACCAACATACAACTCTTCATAATGATTAGCATTACTGATATAATAAGAATGCAAGCCCGTTATTAAACCCCAATTCCATTTCTTTATTAATGGAATTTTATTAGTTACCAATCCATTAAAATGGTGCTCAACGTGAGTAGATAAATATAGTTTATCTGTATTGGAATTAACATAAGAACCCATGAGTTGAAAACTTGTCCCATTATCCAAAGATGCTCTTAATGGGTTCCCAAAGAAATGGGTATAATCCTGAATAAAAACTTTATTCGTATTTAAAAATCCTCCAACAGACAATTTATACTTAAATAGGCCCCCCAGTTTAAAATTCATATCATCCTTAATATCTAGATTCCATTTATCAAAATCAACATCACTGCCCAAAACGGTTGCAATCCCTTTTGTATAACTTAAAGTAAATAGTGGATATTTTGAACCTAAAGGCATTCTTTGATCGGGGAATTGAATGTAACGTTGACCAGGCCTAAAACTAATTTCAATATTGGCTAAAAGTGCCTGATGATGAAACACTTCGTTCAAAGAAACTCTGTCAACAGGATAATTTTCTGTAAGCTTTACGCTGTCTGCTTTTTTAAAAGTGTAAGTGCTGGAATTGAAAAGCGGCGTGCGATCTTCAAAAGTAGTTTTTATAGTAAAACTTAACCCCGATTCATAACGTTTTCTGAAAGCAAGTCCACCATAAGATTTTTCATAGGTCTTCATTATATTTTTACCACTAAATAAAGTACTGAAGAAGTTCAATAATGGCTCCACAGGATTTTCATTATTGTACTGTGATACACGTTTACCGCCAGATAAAAACCATGCAATATGTTTGTTTTGATGCATTTTATTTTTACCATTCGATCTAATTGCAATATCTACCCAGCTATTCAAATGTGTATTAGCAAAACCATACCTGATATTCGGCTGAACAAATAATTTGTATTTACGTTTAGAACTATTTTGTTCATAATAACCTCCTAATTGACCTACAACACCTTCAGCCGTATTATATTGCAGATTTCCAATTAAGGATTCTATTCCCCATTGATAAGGATTGGTTTTACTAAAATGATTTCTATCGATGTTTGAAAAGAGTACTTTTTGAATTTTAAATTTCCCCTGCTTTTTTCTAAGTGAATCAATGTTATTATATACAGAAAGAGAATCTGATCTTAAAGCGAATAAACTATCCTTAATCCTGTAATCATTCTTTTCCTCTAACTCAAGCGGAACAGGTCTTACAGAATCCCAATACTGTCTCATTTTTTTATTTACGGCTGTGTCATATTTTATTACAATTCTATCAAAAAACTTTTTATCAAAATTTCTGTTGACATTATAATTGGAATAAACTGTAAGAAAATGACCAATCACATCTATTTTAAACATGTTGAAATTAAAATAAAGCAGTTGATCTTTCACTCTCCAGATATCAT
>CALQJK010000074.1:0-8532 GCA_943330875.1 Chitinophaga pinensis | reverse complement strand
CAATTGGGTTGAATTGTACAACATGTGCTTCACCAAGAGCGAATCCTGATACTGCCATAAAATATTATGTAACAGGTACGACCATACACGGATGTATTAATACTGATTCAGTAAATGTAATTGTAAAATATCCATTCATCATGACCTCAAGCAGCAGAGATACATTATGTGTTGGAAGCAGCCAAAGACTATTTGCAACGGGTGCTGAAAAATACACCTGGACTCCAAGTATTGGGCTTGATAATCCTACATCAGCAACTCCATTAGCTACACCATCTGCAACAACTAATTACATGGTAATTGGCACAGATGACAAACATTGTTTTGCTGACACTTCGATTGTTCCAATTATTGTATTTAATATTCCTACAGTGGAAGCTGGAGATGACAAGACTATCAATGTTGGACAAACTATTGAATTAATACCGCAAATATCTGCTGACGTAATTGATGCAAAATGGTCTCCTACTTCATCGCTCATGAGAAGTTCATTTCCTGGAATTACAGTTAAGCCAAGAGAAACAACAACTTACAAAGTAGAAGTAAAAAACAATGGCGGATGTACTGCAAGAGATCAATTAACAATAAACGTTTTATGCGATGGTGCTAATTTATTTATTCCCAACACCTTCTCCCCTAATCAAGATGGATCAAATGATATTTTCTATCCAAGAGGAACTGGAATATTCACCATCAAAAGAATAAAAGTATTCTCCAGATGGGGTGAAGTGATGTATGAAAAGAATAACATAAAGGCTAACGATCCTACAACTGGATGGGACGGAACATTCAAAGGAAAAAAATTAAACCCAGACGTGTACGTTTATATAGTGGAAGTTTCATGTGATAACAATACTATACTTACTTTCAAAGGAAATGTTGCACTGATAAAATAATCATAATCTAGCTTTTGTTTTTATGAAATATAGAAAAGGCCTTTATTCTTATTGGCCTTTCTTTTTTTTATTACCCCCGCGATACAGCACCTAAAATAATTATCACAATGGGGCAATAATTACATCAAGAACACGTTTTATATAGTAGCATCCGATAAATACCCAACCCTATGAAAACTATCAACAAACGACTATTAATGTCGATCCTATTATTGCAATCATTTCTTGCAAATTCTCAGGACATCCACTTTTCACAAATTTTCGAAACACCACTTCTTAGGAATCCTTCATTAGCAGGACTATTCAATGGTGATATCAGAATTCAATCTGTATACAGAACACAATGGAATAGTGTTACGACTCCCTACCAGACCACTTCAATAAGTGGCGAGTTCAAGCAAAAAATAGGGAATGCAGATGATTACCTTACTATAGGCGGACAAATCATATACGACAAAGCTGGAAGTATTGCATTAACAACAACTCAAGTATTACCTACAGTAAATTATCAAAAATCTCTTAGTGAATATAAAAACATGTACTTATCATTAGGCTTTATGGGGGGAATTATTCAAAGGAGATTTGACAGAAGTAAAATGACCACCAATAGTCAATTTGATGGCAGTACTTACAATGGAACATTGGCCGATGGAGAAACATTTTCAAGCCCATCATATACTTATCTTGACGGTAGTGTGGGAATGAGTTTTAATACACAAATCGGAGAAAGCGAAGACGATAACATGTATTTTGGCGCGGCCTATCATCACTTCAATAAAGCAAAGAAAATATCATTTTATCGTGTAGCGGAAGAAGAAATGACACCAAAATTTGTGGGCTCTGCAGGAATAAGAATGGGAATGACCAGTAGTTCTTATTTCACAATACAAGCAGATTACACTACACAAGGTACTTATAAAGAAATCGTTGGGGGTGCGCTATATTCCTGGAAACTTGATAATGATGAAGATCCGAAATACATCTTACATGCTGGTGCTTATTTAAGATGGAAAGACGCTTTAATTCCAGTGGCTAAATTAGAATTCCACCCCCTATCAATCGCCGTTAGTTATGATGGAAACATTTCTCAACTCAAACAGGCAAGTAAAGGCCAGGGAGGATTTGAGGTTTCACTAACCTACCAAAAAGCAAGAGAAAACAACAGCAGCAGAGATGCTGTGAGATGTCCAAGATTTTAATAATTTCCAACAACCCGAAAGTTCACGTCCTGAATCAGAAACCGAAGTCATTGTTTTTATGGATTGTTTGGATACAGAAAGAGACCCCTTTTATTAGGGGTTTTTTTTATTTTAAAAATATATTCAAATGATACTCACCAATATTGAGTAAAACGCACTTAATTTGCAATTCAAAATTATATCAACATGCAACTTGTAAAAGGTACCCCAGCTCCAAATTTCAGTCTTTATGATTCCATGAAAAACAAGACTAGTCTTGAAAGTTTTGTCGGAAATAAAAATGTACTCTTACTTTTTTTTCCTCTGGCATACACAGGGGTTTGTACCAAAGAGCTATGTGCAGTTAGAGATGACATGAGTAAATACCATAATTTGAATGCGGAAGTTATTGGCATATCAGTTGATTCCATTTTCACTTTGGCGAAATTTAAAGAAGAACAACAATTGAACTTTACATTATTGAGTGATTTCAACAAAGAAGTTTCCATTTTATACGATTCTATTTATGATTCCTTCACCGATATGGGTATGAAAGGAGTAAGCAAAAGGTCTGCTTTTATCATTGATAAGCAGGGTGTTATACAATATGCGGAGATATTAGAAAGTGCAGGAGATATTCCGAATTTTGAAGCTATTACGACCGTGCTGACTTCATTAAATTAATAAATTTGCTGCTGTTTTAATATTTAGAGGCCGTAATACGCTCAGGCTGATGTCAATTATTAATTATTAGAATACTTTTATTATGAATTTTTCGTTTTATTTATTTATCTTAGCCACTAGTTAATTAAGAATTGAAAAAAATCATTTACATATCTTTTTTGTTTTTTTGCATCGGATTAAAATCTTATGCCCAAAATAAGTCTGTATGGGATTTTACAAATTCAACTACTAAGTTCATCAAACTATACCCTAACCCTGCATCAACAAATATCAATTTCGATTTCCAAAAGAATTTTGACGCTAATTCCACTTTGTTCGTGTATAATTTTATGGGGAAAAAAGTTGGTGAAATAAAAAATGCATCCTCTCATAACAATCTTAATCTTTACAGCTTTTATCGCGGAGTTTATATTTATCAACTAAGAGATAAATACAATACCATTATTGAATCTGGTAAATTCCAGGTTATAAAATAGGTTCCTCCCCTCTTCTAAAAATTTACGCAACTTGCTGGGTTCATTTATTTTATAATTCCGGTTATATAATTTTTCTCTTATTCCAGTCTCATTCGCTATAAACGTAATCTTTACCACAATTCCCCCATTTTTTGTGTCAAAATGACTGCATTTAAATGATTGGCAGAATGTTTGTCTACCTTACTTTTGTGAATCAAAAAATAATCATATTATGGAAGAGCAGAAAATGCCAATAGAAGAGAACGAATCAACTTTAACAAATGATGCGGTAGAAACATCAAATCAAGAAGTTGTAATAGATAGTTCCATTGAAATAGAGAGATTAAAAGCTGAAACAGCAGAGCAAAAGGATAAATTCCTTCGATTATCTGCAGAATTCGACAACTACAAACGCAGAACTGCCAGAGAAAGAATTGACCTTATACAAACAGCAGGAAAGGAAATCATCGTTTCTCTATTGGATGTTCTTGATGATAGTGAAAGAGCAGAGAAGCAACTCAGACTTACCAATGAAAACAATGAAAATATTGAAGGCACTTTATTAGTTTTTAATAAACTTAAATCAATCCTTCAGCAAAAAGGATTAACTCCTATGGAAAGCATCAATACTGATTTTGATGTGGAAAAACATGAAGCTATTTCTGAAATTGATGGTTCTCCTGAACAAAAAGGGAAAGTAATTGATGAATTAATGAAAGGATATTACTTGAATGACAAAATCATCAGATTCGCAAAAGTGGTTGTAGGAAAATAAATTACTCATACAAATAAAGTTGAGCTTGATTAATAATATACAAGTCTCAAGAATTAGATACTATGTCCAACAAAAGAGATTTCTACGAAGTATTAGGCGTTTCAAAAAATGCCTCACAAGACGAGATAAAAAAAGCCTACAGAAAAGTAGCTATGCAATATCATCCAGATAGAAATCCGGGTGATAAAAATGCTGAGGATAAATTTAAAGAAGCAGCTGCAGCTTATGAGATCCTAAATGATGCGGATAAAAAAGCTCAATATGATAGATTTGGCCACAATGCTTTCAATCAGGGAGGACGTGGTGGTGGCGGAGGTTTTAGTGGTGGTGGAATGAATATGGATGATATTTTCAGTCAGTTCGGGGACGTATTTGGCGATGAAGGTTTTGGAAGTTTTTTTGGCAACAGAGGCGGAGGAAGCAGACAGTCTGGAGGATCGAGAGGAAGCAACCTTAGGGTGAAGTTGAAACTGAATTTTGAAGAGATGGCTAAGGGTGCTAATAAGACCATCAAAATCAAAAAATATGTAAAATGTACAACCTGCAGTGGCAGTGGTGCCAAGGATAAAAATAGCGTACAAACTTGTGGCTCATGCAGAGGATCAGGACAAGTGAAAAGAGTGCAAAATACTTTTTTAGGTCAAATGCAAACAGTAACCACCTGCCCTACTTGTAACGGTGACGGAACCACGATAACAGTCAAATGCAATAGCTGTAAAGGAGAAGGAAGGGTTTATGGCGAAGAAACAGTAAGTATAGATATCCCTGCAGGTGTTCAAGATGGCATGCAATTGAGTATAAGCGGAAAAGGGAATGTTGGTGAAAGAGGCGGAAGCAGTGGAGACTTAATTGTACAAATTGAAGAGGAACCACACGCACAATTACAAAGAGATGGATTGAATGTGGCATTTGATCTACACATTTCATTTCCTGAAGCCGTATTTGGTACACAAGTGGAAGTTCCTACAATAGATGGCAGGGCAAAAATTAAAATACCGCCAGGCACACAAAGTGGCAAAATATTCAGACTCAAGGGCAAAGGATTCCCACACGTAAACAGCTACGAAAAAGGAGACCAATTGATTCATGTAAATATCTGGACACCACAAAATATCAGTTCGGAAGAAAAAGAGATGTTAGAAAAACTAGCTACATCTTCAAATTTCGAACCCAAACCAGAAAAAAGTGACAAGTCTTTTTTTGACAAAGTAAGAGAAATGTTCAGCTAATGTGTAATAGCTAACCTTCGCCGGTAATATTTATTTTTATTTCCGTATAATTTTTGAGCTTTTGAAAGCAGCATAATAAACTGTTTTTGCAGGTAATTCTTTTGATCAATCGCAGCAGTTGAAAAATCTCTGATGAATGACCATGATGGATTAGTAAAAAAAATGGACTGTTTTAATTTTAATGCGAACATCGCAACTCCTGCTGCAAATTTTAATTCACGGTCTATGCTGTCTATCGGTTTATAATTAGACATTGAAAAATATTGATGGTGTTTTATGATACTATCAGTCCGATAACGCAAGTCGATCTGAGCAATAACATCATTACTCCCATGATTAATGTTGGAATTAGGCAGGATCTCAAAAAGAGCTAATACACTGCTCCCACTTCCAATTTCTCCGCCATCCAAACTATTAGCCGTGTCCTTTAAAGCTTCTTTTTTATTATCAAATCCAATCAGCCGGTATTCTTTTACCAAATCAGGATTGAACTTCACATTCATTGAAACATCATCTGCAACCGAATAAAACGTTTGCGTTAATTCCTTAACTAAAACTCTTTCCGCCTCCTGGATATCATCAAGATAGGCATAATTACCATTCCCTTTTTTGGCCAACACTTGCAGCTTAGAATCTTTTAAATTACCCATCCCTACCCCAAGACAAGTTAAATAAACACCGCTTGATTTTTGCTTTGAAATTAAGTCGTCCAAAGCTTTTTCACTTGTTTCTCCAACATTAAAATCTCCATCAGTGGCCAATATTATTCTATTATTTCCCTCTTTGATAAAACTTCTCCTTGCCAATTGATACGCCACTCTTATGGCTGATTCACCTGGTGTATCTCCATCCGCTTCAAGTGATTCAATGGCAGTAAGAATTTTATCTTTCTCTGATCCCGAGGTCGGCCTTAACCAAATCTGAACATACCCACCATAAGTCACAATTGAAATCGTATCTACCGGACGAATGTTTTTTACAAACATTTGAAAAGCCGCTTTCAATAAAGGCAATCGATTCGGCATGTCCATACTTCCTGACACATCAATAAGAAACACAAAATTTCCAGGAGGAATTTTTTCTAAATTAATTTTTTTCGCATTTACATTTAAGTACAATAATTCTTTTTTGGAATCCCAGGGACAAGAAGTTAATTGCGAATTGAAATTAAACAAACTGTCATGTTGAGGTTCAGTATAATGCAAATTGAAATAATTGATTAATTCTTCTGTTCTCACCGCATCAGGCGGGACCAAACTATTCATATTCAAAAAACGTCGCACATTGCTGTAAGAAGCTTTGTTGACATTCAAAGAAAAACCTGTGCTGGGAAACTGTTTGGCTTGTATATACTCATTCTCCACCAACTGGAAATAGGTCTCGTCGCCAGTATACCATTTGTCTTTTGAAGCTTGTTGAAAATCCTTTGTAAAGGAAATTAATTTAGGTTGATTTTTAGTAATGGCTTCTTTTGTGATTTTCAAAATGATATGCTGCCATTCATTTGTTTTAACTCTAACTGTGAGCGATTCGTAACCCTCTAAATAAATCGTTAATGAATCGTAAAGGACTTTTTCCACTATACCAAAACTGCCAGAGGGTGAGCCGGAATAATAATAGGCTCTTATAGAATGAGCAAAAATTCTGGCATCTGAAAGTGGTTTCCCTTTTTCATCTTTTATTTCTCCCCTGAGATAATACTGGGAAAAAGCAGGAGCTGCTATAAATAAGAAGCAATATGTAAGAAACTTTTTCAAGAATTTACTATGTTCTAAATTAACTGATTAATTGCTAAAAAACTAATTTTCAATAAAGAAAGAAACTAATCTATCAACTGATAAATCTCATTGAGATTTCTGGCTATTCCATCATAATCAAGACCATACCCCAACAAGAACTTATTGGGTACTTCAAACCCTACGTAATGTAAATCAATCGGATGAACAAGCGCTTCAGGCTTATACAGGAGTGTGGCAATTTTAAGAGATGCTGGATTTTGATCTACAAGTTGAGGTAGAAATTCATGCAATGTTTTTCCTGTGTCTACAATATCTTCAATGATGATAACATCTCTGCCTTTAATAGATACATCCATTCCAATGGAAGTCACTACTTTACCCGTACTTTTTATTCCTTGGTAAGAAGCCAGTTTTACAAAACAAACTTCAGCTTCAATCGTAAGTTCTTTAAACAAATCTGAAGCAAACATAAAACAACCATTGAGAATACCTATAAACAACGGAGTTTTCCCTTGATAGTCTCTGTTAATTTCTTCCGCAACACGTTTAACTTGTTCTGCTATCTGGCTTGCAGAAAGATAGGTTTTGAATTTTTTATCATGTACTTGAATATCTGCCATAAATTATTTTTTTGAGATAATTAATTGTTGACCAACATAAAGGTTATTTGAATCCAGGCTATTCCATTTTTTCAAATCCTCAACCGTAACATTGTATTTTATTGAAAGTGCGTATAAATTATCTTTTGCTTTTACTTCGTGAAATGCGATACCATCATTTTCGACTGTTTTTTTCTCCCGAACAGCCATATCCGTTTCAGGCATTTCATCTAAGACCATTAAAGTGTAATCGTTTAATTTATAATTCTCAATTGTTTTAATTAAGATGTAGGGGTATCTTGGATTAGTAGCATACCCTGCCTTTTTTAATCCAAATGCCCACGACTTGTAATCTCTGGGATCAAGCTCAAACAAGCTTGCATAATGAGGTCTTGATTTCAAAAAATTACTATGGTCAATATAACTTTCTACAGCACTATCATATTTCCTGAAACACTCCCCAGACTCATCGTCATCGTGATATACCTTTTCACCAGTCCAGTCATTCTTACATTTTATACCAAAATGGTTGTTCGATTTTTTCACCAGCTCCCCATTACCACTCTCCGATTCCAGTATCCCCTGAGCTAATGTAATAGCGGCAGGCACACCATACCGCTTCATCTCTTCCATTGAAATATCCTTGTAGGCATCAACGTATTGCCTTATTGATATCCTTTGAGAATACAATAATGAAAATGAACATAAACATAAAATAGTCGCGACTATCTTTTTCATAATCTACCGTTTTCTAATAAGCATTAATCCGTCTCTTATGGTGAGTAACAATTGCTCTACTCTTTGATCTGCAGCTACGTGTTTGTTGAATGCATCTATCGCCTAAGCATTTTTACCACTGACTTTATCTTCCAAAACCTTACCATGAAATAAAACATTATCCACCAACATCCAACCTCCAATTTTTAACCTAGGCAAAGTTAATTCGTAATACTCAATATAACTGACTTTATCTGCAT
>CALQJK010000073.1:0-8562 GCA_943330875.1 Chitinophaga pinensis | reverse complement strand
TTAGGTCACATCCATATAGTTCAAAAAGGGAAGATTGTTCGAAACATCATATAGAATCTAATTACAATCGCAGTTGTAATTAAAATCGAAGGTTTTTTTTTAATAAAAATAAGCTTATTCATATTAGCAGTAATAATTTAATAATGACAATTTGAATTTAGCGAAATGAAAAATAAATTAAATAAAATTTTATTAATTGTAATAGTTATGCTAGCTGTAATTTTAATTTCATTTATTGGGTTCCATAGTGCTGATACGCCTGTTTTAAAAGATATGAAATCCTATAAAATTACTTCGTATGAAAATGGAGTATTCAAGGGTAATGCAAATTTCTTAATAGAAAATACTAATTGGTATAAGATTTATTGTAAGAAAATAGACTTTCAATTAGTTTATAATGGTCATCAATTTGCAATTGGTTATTTGAAAGAGTCTACTACACTTCCTTCAAGGGGCGAAGCAATATTGCCTATAGAATTTAGTTTTTCAATTGATTCACTCAAAGAAGATTTGAGCGATTTGCTTATGAAAGATTCGATTAAAATAACTGAAATAATTTCGGGCAAATTTACAAAATTGAATTTCTCTGTTGATAAATCAAGTGATGTATGGATAAAGCCAAATGAAATTTTAGGTACCGCATTAGAAAATTCAGGCAAGAAAGATGCTGCCAAATTCAAAAGCATCAATATCTTGAAATTCACTCCAGCAATCACGACTTTAAGTATGAATTTTGAAGTTGCGAATAGTTTCCCTGTAGATATTTATTTAAATAAAATGGACATCGCAATTTTTTCGGATAAGAATTTTTCAGATAAAGTTGCGACCTGGGTAAATAATGACAAACAACTTATTGCTAAAGATTCATCTCAAACAATAAATGCAATTACGGATATTGATAATTTCAAAACCGGTTTGTCCGGACTATCAAAAATGCTTAGTGGTTCATTAGACTATTACGTAAAAGGGTACTCGATAATCTCAATAGATAAAAGAGAAATAAAAATACCTATCACCCAGCATTTTTTGGTGAACCCATTAACTAGAGAAATTACTATCTTAAAAAATTAATCTATTAATATATGAAGCTTGGATTTATTTATAATAATAGTTTGATTAAAAAGATTCGGATGGAGCCAGGGGCTACGCTTGAATTAATGATTGGCAGATCTCCAAAGGCTAACATAATTATTCCACTTGACATGATTTCTAGTTTTCATGCACAATTGGTAATGGACAACTCTGGGGTGTTGTATTTAATTGATCAGGATAGCACCAATGGTACTTATGTTAATAATGTAAAATTAAATGCTGGAACGCCAAAGGAGATAAATAAAGGCGATCAAATTAGTTTAGGAAAATCAAATACTGTTTCGGTAGTATTTAATCCAGATGATTATGTTGCAGGTGTTGCTCCGCCGCAGTCAGGTAGAATTACAGACGATACAAAGGCAAATACTAATTTGTTATCAAAACTAAAAGAAAAAAGTATAATTTATATTGGTAGAGGAGAAGAAGCAGACCTCGTTTTAGATCATCCTACAATAAGCAGGGTTCATGCCTTAATTGAAAAGAAAAGCGATAGCGTTTTTTTTATCAAAGATCTTGGCTCTACTAATGGTACTTTTCTAAATGGCAAAAGAGTTACATCTGCAACAATGTTTACTGATGAAGATGTCATCTTTATTGGTCGTTTTAAATTGACACTGAAAGCAGCAGCAAAAGATTTGTCAAGAGAAATTGCTATTAGGGCAGACAGAATTATAAAGGTTTTTCAAAATGAAAAAGTTGGTCTCCATGAATCAACTTTTGAAGTATCATCTAATAAGCTTATGGCTGTGATGGGGCCTTCTGGTTGTGGAAAATCTACATTATTAAAGGCGTTGAATGGTGCGTCTCCTGCAACAACTGGCAGTGTATTTATTTGTGGGTTGGAATTAAGTGAAAATTATGATTATTTAAAAACACAAATTGGATATGTACCCCAGGACGATATTGTGCATAGTGAATTAACTGTTGAACAATCCTTATGGTATGCCGCAAAATTGAGGTTGCAAAATGCCAATGATGCTCAAATCAATGAAAAAATAAATCAGGTTCTTGACAATCTTAAAATACAACATATAAGGGACCAGTTGGTTGGCAAAATAAGCGGAGGTCAGCGAAAGCGTGTATCAATTGCTGTAGAGGTTTTAAACGATCCAATGATTTTGTTTTTAGATGAACCAACCTCCCCATTGGATCCTCAAACAATTGAAGATTTTCTTGGAAGCCTTAGGAAATTATGTGATAATGGTACTACAGTTATTCTTGTAACACATAAGCCAGAAGATTTGCATTATGTTGATACCGTAATTTTTATGGCAGAAGGTGGACATATGGTTTACAATGGCAGCGCTAAATCATATTTATCATATTTTGATGTTACAGATGCAGTAAAAGTATATTCTAATTTGGCTGGAGATAAGGCAGACAAATGGATTGGTCGTTATAATAGCAATAACAGGAATAATAATCCTGATGTGAACTATGAAAATAAGCCGATAAATTATACATCAAAGACTAATTATTTCTCTCAGTATTGGTGGCTAACAATGAGGTATTTTAATATTAAGTTTAACGACAAAGCAAATACTGCTATCATGATTGGCCAGGCGCCAATTATTGCATTGCTGGTATGTTTGATTTACGATAGAATTGAATTATCTGTTCCTTTTCTTTTAACGGTTTCTGCTGTTTGGTTTGGTGCTAATAATGCTGCAAGAGAAATAGTAGGAGAGCTTCCCATTTACATAAGAGAACGTATGTTTAATCAAGGGATTTTCCCTTATATAGCTTCAAAAATAACTGTTCTGGGTACTTTCGCAGCGGTTCAGTCATTCTTGTTTACTGTAATAATTACTTTGCGTTACAATGGAGTAGATTCAGAACTGCATTGGAATAACCCCCTCAGAACTTTTTTACTAATGCTGCTTTTGTCAATTTCCGCAACCATGCTTGGGTTACTATTGTCTGCAATAGTTTCAACAACTGAAAAAGTGATGACATTAGTTCCACTTGTTTTAATTCCACAAATAATGCTTGCAGGAATGGTAGCTAAGATTACTACCATAAAGGTTGAACTACTCAGTTATCTAACCCTTTCCAGATGGGGTACAGAAGGATTCTGTAATATACAGAAAGAGGTAATGATGGAAACCCCTAAATTAGATGCTGCTACTGGTAAAATTTCGATGGAGACTGCTTCTAAAGTAGACGCAGTTGAAAGAATGACAAAAAACTTTCACTCCGAATTTTATGAAAAAACATTTGGTTCTTACCAATCTACTTTAAAACTTGATGTAATAGTTATTTTGGTGTTGAGTTTATTATTTTTTATATCCATTTGCATTGCACTGAAACAAAAAGACACAATAAAAATTAAACAATAAATTTATTATGATAGGAAGTCAAATATTAAATTATCAAATTAAATCTCTTTTAGGCGATGGGGGGATGGGTACTGTTTATTTAGCAGAGCATGTTAAACTGGGCAGAAAAGTTGCAATAAAAGTATTACATTCTCATTTGGCTTCAAATGATTCTATCAGAAATCGTTTTGTTAATGAAGCAAAAACAATGGCTGAACTCCAGCATCCAAACATTGTAAGCTTACTTGATTATCATGAAGATAATTTCGGATTGTATTTAATCATGGAATTTATTGATGGACAGCCTTTAGATGAATATATAGAGAAAGTATCTGGACCAATTCCTGAAGAAAAAGCAATTCTACTTTTTAAACAGGCATTGGCTGCATTTCAATATGCTCATAGTAAAGGCGTAGTACATAGAGACATAAAACCTTCCAATTTAATTATTACAAAAGACAATAAGCTTAAAGTACTCGATTTTGGAATTGCAAAATTGGTTGGGAATAGTAATTATAATCTCACCAAAACAGGAGCCCATACCGGAACTGTATATTATATGTCGCCAGAGCAGGTAAAGGGGTTAGAGGTGGATTACAAGTCAGATATTTACTCGCTGGGGATTACGTTTTATCAAATGCTTACAGGATATAATCCTTATAGCGACTTAACTACAGAGTATGATATTTTTGAAAAAATCGTAAAGGTTCCATTGGCAGACCCCAGAACTAAATATCCTGCAGTTACTGATCACATGTGTAAGGTAATTGACAAATCAACACAGAAAGATCCTCAGGCAAGGTTTACTGATTGTGATGAGTTTTCTAACAGTTTAGATAATGAAAACTCGGCTGATTTGAATTTGCCGAAAGCAACGTCTCTTCCTTTGATTGAAAAAGAAAAGAAACGAAACCTAAAAGCAATTTACTTCGTAATCCCAATTTTATTAGTTGGCCTTATTGCAGGTGGTTGGTTTTTTTATAATAAATATTATGACAATACAGTAATTACAGAAGTCTCTGGGCCTACAAATATTGATTCAATAAATGCAGTATTAGCAAAGCACACTCAGGATTCTATTGCGGAAAGAAAAACACAGGATTCACTACTGTTGGCAAGAAAAACTAATCCTACTAAACCTCTTCCTGATCCTGTAGTTAATAATAGTGGTATCATTAAACTTTATGTAAAGGGAACTGGACTAGATGATTTAAGAATGAAATTAAGAAATCAATCTGCTGCTATAATGAAAAATAAAGAATACCGTCCAGTCAATATAGTTTTTAGTCCGTCAAGATTATTAGTTACTTGTGATTTAAAACCTGAACCAACCAATTTTACAAAAATGGTTTTGGTTTTTGGTCCATTGACAGGTTGCGAAAGTTGTGACAATACTATTATAAAAAATGCAGGATCGGAAGTATTGGTACAAAAATCGGATGCTAATTATATTTATAACGTCATCTCTATTGCAGAGTAATTTCTTTTTATTAATGTAAATGTTGTAATATGAAATTTAATAATTTAAATCAGAGAAATATGACTCGGAAAATATCATTGCTTTTTTTATTTGGCTCCTTTTTTTTCTCGAATCAAATTTTTAGTCAGGAGAAGGCCAACATAAAATATGATCTTTCCTGCTTCAATAAAGATGGCACTTCAACTATGGTGAATGATCTAGGGAGATTAGGTAGCTTAGTGTGGGACATAGCCGCAGATGATCTTTCAGTTGCTGATGAAGAAACTTACGGAGATGAATTTCTTGCAGATTTGAAATCGAAGAGTAAATTTATTAATAGTGGTCCTCATATCGAAAAAGTAAGAATGATATTGAAAAAACTCAATGCAAATATCTTAAAGCCCAGGGGGTTTCATTATAAAATTTATTTACTGGATACAAACATTTTAAATGCGTTTACATTTGGTGGCAAAATATTTATTACAGAGGAAATGTTCAATTTTTGTAAAAATGATGATGAGATAGCCTGTATATTAGGGCATGAGATTTCACATAATGAACTTGGTCATATCTCGGAAGGGATAAAAAAAAGAAAATTAACCACTGAATATCTGGGAAATAGTTTTGGAAGCATCGCCAGTATTGTTGGTAAAATTATTTCTACTCCATTTAATCAGGTGGATGAAGCGTATAGTGATATGCGAGGTATGGATATTGCTTATGCTGCAGGTTACAATATTTGCGAAAATCAAAAACTATGGAAAAGAATGGCTGAAAATGAAGGGAAATATAATAGTCTAATGACCCTAATGAGCACTCATCCTTATTCAGGAACAAGAGCGGAATGCGCAAGAAATCACATCGTTAAAAATTATTCAATAAAGTGTAGGGATTAATTCTTTTAGTTTTAAATTTTACAGAAGAATATGTTGCAATTTAATTTAAAAACAAAATGTTTCAACATCCGGATTTTACAATAAAAAAAGAAATAGGACAGGGCGGAATGGCTACTGTATATTTAGCGCAGGATCATATCTTCAGGTGTGATGTTGCCATTAAAGTACTGAGCAGAGAATTTGTATTTAATGAGCATATCCGCAATCGTTTTTTAGATGAGGCAAGGAAGTTGTATAAATTGAATCACCCAAACATTATTAAAGTAACAAGGTTAATCGAGCAAAATGAAGATGCAGCTTTTGTAATGGAATTTCTTGATGGACAAACACTAAAAGAGTCCCTCGATTCATCAAGCAAATTATCAAATGATGAAATAAAAAAATTATTTCTTCAAATGATTGATGCCATTCAATACGTTCATGAACAAGGCTTAGTTCATCGTGATATTAAGCCTTCTAACTTTATGATAACCCCACAAAATACAGTGAAATTACTGGACTTTGGGATTGCCAAAAATGCCGACAATAAAAATCAGGATTACACTCAAACAAGTGCAACTTATCAAATGGGGACACCAATGTATATGAGTCCCGAACAAATAAATGAAGCGCGAAATGTAACAAGTCAATCCGATCTTTATTCATTGGGAATAGTATTATGGCAAATGGTTATGGGCGAAAAACCATATGATTCGAATTCGCTTTCAACATTCCAACTGCTTAGCAAAATAGTAAATGAAGAACTTGTTTCTACAAACTCCTCTTTCCAGCCTATCATTGACAAACTAACATGCAAAAATCCTAAAGACAGATATGCTAATTGTATAGATATAAAAGCAGATTTGCTTAAGGTTCAATCTTCCAATGACGAAACAATTAGGGAATCACAAAATGTAAAGAAAGAAAAGAAAAAACAGTCTGATGATAATGATGCCACTAAATTCGTGAATTTCGGAGCTGCAAAATCTGAAAATTCTGTGAAAGAAAAACAGAAAAAAAAGAAATATATCCTCATCTCCGCTGGCTTATTAATTTCTTTATTTGTTATAATGTTTATTACAGGTGTTTTTTCTTCTAAAGAAAATAAACCAGATGGTTCATCCGATAATACAGTATTGGAAGTTTCTAATCCAAGTCCCCCAGTCATTACTACAATTATAAGCGACACAAATATTATTGACACCACAAATTATTCAGAAACACCAGAAGTTGTGTTACCATCGAATAATCCAAAAATAATTCCAAAGCAAGTAAAAAAAATCAAAAAAGAAGCAGCTAAAACAACAAAAGTAAATATCCAAAATACAACAGCAGATGTGGTTGTAACAGCTGCTCCTTCTACCCCAGTAGTTGAAAAGCCTTCGAGTCCTACAGTCACGGTAACACCGGAAGGAAAAGATCATAAAAAAAGCAAGTTTAAGATAGCAGTGGATAAAGTGAAGGGCAAGGTTAACAAAATCATCAAAAAAATAAACCAATAATCTTTTATTCTTAAATCTTTTTTAAATTAATTAAATTAATTATCTAATATTGTTTTAATTTCGTTCACTTTATCAAATCCTACATAATGGCTTACTTAAAAATCATTCGATCTTTATTTGCATCTTTTTTTATTGCAATCATTTGCATCTCCAATTCCAATGCACAGGATATTCCTAAAAAAGGAATCTTGCTAGAGCAAGGGGGTGTAAAAATTGAACTAGGTGTAAAAATTCCTAAAAAAGCTTGTGACCCAAGTAATTTCAAAAAATCAATATTCTGTATTTATGTTTTCAATGCAAAATATTTACCTGGTCTTAAACAATATTTGAACTGGAAGATGGATTTTGTAAACTGTAACGGGGACATAGTTGAGAAAACAATTTCGGTAGACTTAAGGGGTATTAAAAACGAAGGTCAGAACTTAAGTAATATTTGGGAATTCGATGGCAATCAAATTGAGAAAGCTTATTATAATGTAGAAAATTCGGATTATCCAGATAATACCAAAGATTTCGCCAAGGCTAAAGCTCAGTCTTCACCCGCAGATTCTATTGTTGGTAATGCCGCAATTATTCTAGGGGAGTCTGTAACGCTTACTGTAAAAGGTGGATCATTAACAAGCGATGCAAAATGGGTTTGGTATAGTGGGTCTTGTAGCGGTGGAACAAAAGAAGGAGAAGGGCCTTCTATCACTAAAAATAACATTAATAAAAATACGAATTTCTTTGTAAGGGCAGAAGGTGCAAGAAATACAACTACTTGTGTTTCCAAACAAGTTGTAGTAGATAATAATAGTCGTCCTGCTGATGGTATTGAGGGAAGAATGAAAATATGCAAAACACAAGTCAACAAAGAGATATTATTATATGTTGTTGGGGGTAAAAAAGGATTAAACGCACATTGGGTTTGGTATAAAAATAACTGTAATGGATTTCTTGTAGGTACAGGGGATTCAATTTATGTTTCACCTGATAAAACGATTACTTACTTCGTAAGAGCAGAAGGACCAACAATAAATTCTACTAGTTGTGTTTCACATACTATTGAGGTACTGGACCCATCTATAAAGCCCCAAAGCATTGAAGTTACTCAGCCAAATAAATGCGCTAATCAAAGTATTATCCTTGAACAAAAAGACGGGAAATTATCAAATAATGCTCATTGGGTTTGGAGATCACAAATTGAAAATAATTCAGCACCAAGAGAGGAAGGACAAGGTTCTAAAATCACCGTTTTAACTGATGCAGCTACAACTTATTCAGTATCGGCAGAGGATGATGTATGTCCTTCTACAGATGAAACAACTGTTTTGGTT
>CALQJK010000072.1:0-8597 GCA_943330875.1 Chitinophaga pinensis | reverse complement strand
TTCGGAGGTAGATTGAATCGCGTTTTGTGCGGATAGTAACTGTGTAGTAAAGATGGATATAAGAAAGAGGAGCTTTTTCATTTTTTTATTTAGCTAGATGAATTGTAAATATAATCAATGGTCCTTTTGTTTTGAAAAACAATCTAAAACCGGCCAGAAGTGGTCTTAGTAGTAACTGTATTATTAAAAAAATCCCGGCTACTTTAAGCACCCGGGAATTATTTAAAACTTGTCAACTTATTTCAGGACAATTCATTTTTTATTGTTTTATAAACTTTGTTCTAGAAATAATCTTGTCCCTATTCATTACTTTGATTAGATAAATGCCACTTGGTAATGTAGAAACATTTAGCTGATCGTAGGTCTTATTAGATTTTTTGCTCATTACTTGCGTTCCGGTAATGTTATATAATTGAATAGTTGTAGTGCCTTCAAATCCTTTTAAGTTAATGTTTAATAACTGCTGTACTGGATTTGGAAAAACTTCTAAGGATGCAGGATTTCCTAAAACATAATCCGCAGGTTTTGTAGCAGTACCTAAAGCAACTTTTAATGTGTAGCAAGTTGTTGCATTAAATGTTGAACTGTTGGTACCGTAAACTCTTGCATAATATACTCCTGCCGCTGCTGTATAGTTTATTGTTTCATTCGTTGTTCCTGTATTCGAAGACGTAACTAAAACTGTACCAGCACTATTCACTAATCTTAAATTGTAGTTTGCAGGAAGTGTTGTTAAGGTTAAGGTTATTGTTCCTCTGGTGGTAATGGTAAATTTATAATGATCTACATCGCCACCCACATCTATTCTTCCATTAAGGTTAGTGTTGAAGGGAATTACAGCAGCTCCTGTACTAACATTGTTTGTGCTGGTATCTTTTGTACTCTGACAAGATGTTACTATAGTTGCTGTTGCCTGAATAGTATAACATGTTACACTCAATGCTCCGGTATAGCCAAACACTTTTATATAATAAGTTCCTGCAGCCTGACTTGTTAAAGAAATCGTTTCTGTTGCGGTTGTTCCAGTAGTTGTGCTTAATTGTGTACCCGCACTATTATAAATAGTTAAATCAAAATCAACGCCAGAAGGACCAACAAGGTTATATACCATGTTGCTTGTAGCCGTAGTCGTTATTTTAAAATAATCAACGTCTGTTGTTGTAGTGATGGCGGCTGAATTTACAACACCAGAAGCTATTGCTACTGCAGCAGTGGTGGTTTCGTTTGGCTCAAAGGCTGTTCCACAAACTGAAGCTGCAGTAGTGGTAAACTGTGCAGCACTAAATCCACTTGATCCATTTGTACCACAATTTGTACTTACTCTATAATCATACAAAGCACTTGCTGATAACCCACTAATTACAACTGATGTTGAAGCTGTTGCTGTTGCAGCACTTGTCCAGTTTACAGCTGTATTTAATTTATAGTCTACTGCATAACTTGCCGCTCCGCTTACTGCTGTCCAGCTAACGGTAGCGCCTAACGAAGTAATTGCCGACGCTGATAATCCTGATGGTGCATTACATACAAAGGCTGCAGCTGTTGTAAACTGTGCAGCAGAAAATCCGCTTGCTCCATTTGTACCACAATTTGTACTTACTCTATAATCATATAAAGAACTTGCAGATAAACCGCTAATTACAACTGATGTTGAAGTTGTTGCTGTTGCAGCGCTTGTCCAGTCGACATCTGTATTTAATTTATAGTCTACTGCATAACTTGCCGCTCCGCTTACTGCTGTCCAGCTAACGGTAGCATCTGATGATGTGATTGCCGAGGACGCTAAACCTGATGGTGCATTACATACAAAAGGAACCGTTGTGGTAAAGTTTGCAGATACATAGTTTCCACTTCCTGTTGTACATGTTGCTCTTACTCTCCAATTATATAAGGTTCCTGCTGTTAATCCTGATAGATTTGCAGATGTTGTATTTTGTGCAGTTGAAAAACTTGTCCAGCTTGTTGCTGAATTTAATTTATAATCAACAGCATAACTAACTGCACCCGTTACTGCCAACCAATTAAGTGCTGCTACATTTTCTCCAATTGCTGAAGAAGTTAATACTGTTGGATCGCCACATGAAGAACCTGCGGTTATTGTAAAGTTGGTATTGCAGATATCAAAGAAAATATTACCTACCGCTTCTACTTTTATTCTTGCAGTTGTTGAAGGTGTATTTGGAATAACTAAAGCTTCTGTTCCATCATTAGGGGTGCTTGCAACCAATACTGTCGAGAAAGTCTGACCACCATCTGTACTTAATGATATTTTTACATTTGCACAACTTACAGGCGTTGCCGTTGTGTTGGCTACACTCCAGGTAATAGATTGTGTTGATCCTCCAACCCAGCTAACTGCTGTATTTGGCGAAGAAACAGCAAAAGGACCAGAAGCGCTACTTACTGTAACTGCCATATCTGTATATTGTGTTTGACCAACTTTTATGGGCGCAGTAGAACTATAAGGACAGTTATCTCTTACCGTTAGTCTGAAATTTAATGTTCTTGCTACAGAACTTAAAGCCTCAGTATTCGCTCCGGCATCTCCACCTGTTAACGGACCAGATAATAATGCTCCAGATAAAATGGTGGCAAGCTTTGGAAAATATCTTACTGGAGATGTTGTTGGCGAAAAGGAAACCCAGTTTGGTCCGGTTGCTTTTGTTGCACTTGCTACACTGCTTGTTCCTGTTTGTGATGAACTTGCATTGTCGTTTTGCTCCCAGCAATAAGTAAGCGGATCGCTATTAGCATCTGTTGCAGATCCGGTTAATGCAAATGGTGTGCTGTAAGGAATCGTATAATTAGACATAGCGGCCACAACCGGAGTAGCATTATTTGCAGATATGCTTGTTGTGATAGGACAAGTCTTTGAAGAAAGATTGGTCTGTATTTGAGCAATCGTAGCTTCGTGGTAAATGGCTATAGAGTGATTAGAAACATCCTGACTGGTAATTCCTGCATAACCCATTATGGTAATTCCAGAACCAACTTCTTTATTTACGCCAGACCCTTCATTACTCATAGAAAAAGTATGGTTTCCTCCCAACTGGTGACCAACCTCATGAACAACATAATCAATATCAAAATTATCTCCCTTTGGAATTCCGTCTGCAGGGGACGTAATGCCACTTCCTTTTGTTCCGTCGACACATACACATCCTATACAACCAGCATTTCCGCCTCCACCAGATGAACCAAACATATGGCCAATGTCATAATTAGCAGCACCAATTACAGAGGTTAATGTTGATTGTAATTGAGCATTCCAGCTAGACATTGTGGTATATGGATCTGAAGAAGCTGTATAATATATAACAGATGTTGTGTTTGAAATCAAATTCAAATGCAATGCAAGATCTTTTTCATATACACCATTACAGCGTGTAAGTGTTGCGTTGAAAGCCGCTAAAACCAAAGAAACTTGTGATGCACTTGTTGCACCAAAATAATTAGAATATTCAGCATTACAAGATTGTGCCAAACGCATCGTTTTTAAATCTGCGCCGGATCTCGCGGTTAGATTATTGTTAATACCCGAATTATAAACGTCAGCATTTATGCCTTCTATAAGATTTTGCTCAACAGTTGAACAAGCCCATGGCAGTTGACCCGCTGGTCTGTATGGATTGAAAACAGCATAAATATTATGGTCTTGTGAATAGGCTTCAATAAACTCATTTGCTTTTCCCGTTCTGAAAATCATTGTTTGTATACCCTGAGGAGAAAAACTTAGTTTAAGTGTTGCATATTTATCAGTAATTCCCTTTCCCGAAAAAGCCCTGATCTCCGGAAAGCGAGCTTGCAAAGCTGGTTCAAAATTAGACGCTTCAACCACTTCAAACTGTTCCTCTTGTCCTTCAACATTAGGCAATGAAATAATAGTAGAATGTCTTAAAGAATTATCAACAACAGTAAATAACGCTTGTCTTAAAGTAACAAGATTTAAATCAAATAATTTAAACTCTTTAGGAAAAGTTAATCTTGAAACAGATTTGTCGGTTTGAATTTTGTCGATACTTGTGTGTAAAGACCAATACTTTTTTTCTTGTGCAATCGCAGCATGAAGAAAAGTAAATGACAGGAGAATTAATACTAATTTTTTCATGAAATAATTTTTGTCTTTTGAAAGTGTGAATGTAATATTATTTTTAAAATAATCAATCATGTGTTTAATGATTTTCGTTGTCTATTGAAGGAGTTGATGCCTGTTATCATAGCCCTTGACAATTATCAGCAGGAATAAAACTTATATGTAATTAATTAGTACTCTTATTTTGTAAATTTTAAACAATGGAAAAAATTATGCTTGGAATGTTGTCAATCTTCTTTATGTCTACATCAACATTTGCACAACAAAAAAAAGAACAAACACAGGTAAAAACTAGCCAGCAAAAAAAATCTATGGATTGCTGTTTGATGAAGAACGGTAAAATGTATGTATTAAAGAATGGCGAGGAAACACTTATTGAAAAAGAAATGACCCTAAAAAATGGAACTATTCTTTCACCAGATGGAACATGTAAAATGAAAGAAGGACAATGTTGTGATATGAGTGGGGAAATTCGTATGCACGCAGATCATATAAGAAAACCATAAGTAAATTTAACCCGGATTTTGCAGTTAGAATCGTGATGAAAGGAAAAAAGGCAATAAAGACGAGTGGTTGAGCCGATTTTTTTTCGAAAACATAGTGAACTATGATAAGATCAAAAAATAAAGCAAACGCTTGTCTTTGCAGCATTTTTTTCTTATAATAGATTTCAACTGCAAAATCTGGGTTTAACAAGACGCCTATGTAATGCTCATTCTAAAGGCTTCTTGTTTTAAAACATTATACTAATCATTTTTGATTATTTATGATAAGTAATACTACCTAATTAAGTAGAATAAGACTCCAACGAAATAATATTTAACACTTCTGCACATTAACTATGTATAATAATTCAATGTCTTGGACTTTAATCCTAATTATATCAATAGTACTTTATTACGTGAGCGAGCTTATAACCTCAGATGGGCTGAAGTGGAAGAGGGTGTTATACCGCTTACATCAGCCGATTTGGATTTCCCTTGTGCTCCACAAATTGTTGAGGCAATAAAGTCTTATGCTAATCCGCGATATTTGAATTACGGACCACCAGCAGGATTACCAATGCTTAAAGAGGCTGTGTCAGATTTCTTTTATAAGAAACGTAATGTAACAATTGCTCCTAAAAATATTTTACCTGTTAATAGCGCCGCTTTTGGAATATATACCGTTTGTAAAGCCTTTCTTCAAAAAGGAGACGAAGCCATTGTATTTGATCCGGTAGATTTTTTATTTAATTATTCCATCGAGTCAGTAGGTGCAATTGCTGTTCCTTTTTCAATTCCACCAAGTTATGATGAAATTGATTTTTCATCCTTAGAGATGCTTATTACCAACAAAACAAAACTCATTTGTCTTTGTAACCCGATTAATCCTACCGGTAAGGTTTTTACAAAAAAAGAATTGATTTCTCTGGCTAATATTGCCAATAAATATGGCATCCTTATTTTGTCGGATGAAATTTGGAGTGATATCGTTTTTCCACCTCACACTTTCACGAGCATAGCTTCATTAAATGAAGAAATTAATAACAATACTATTATTGTAACAGGATTCAGTAAGTCATACGGAATTGCCGGATTAAGAATTGGCGCGATACTTACTAATAACGACGAGCTATATGCGCAGATATTCAAAGCGTCTTTACATCAATCAACCGTTAATGGAGTAAGTATTCTTTCTCAGGTTGCTGCTACAACAGCGTTTAACGATTGTGAATTATGGCTCTCCGAATTTCTTGAACATTTACAAAAAATGAGAACCCTTAGTGTGAATACTATCAATAAGATTCCAGGGTTTTCCTGCATTCCACCTCAAGGTACTTATGTTGCTTTTATAGAAATAAAAAATACCGGATTGACGAGTAAGGAAATGCATGCTTTATTATTAAAAAAAGCTAAAGTTGCAGTGGTGCCAGGATTGAAAGAATGGTTCGGGGAAGGTGCAAAAGGATATATCAGATGCAGCTTTGCCACATCAGCAGAAATATTAACAGAAGCCTTTGACAGAATATCTAAGTGCGTTTCAACTCTTCATTTGATGGAGGAAACTTGTACTTCATTATAATCACCCTATAATCCCTACCTATGAAAATTGTAATTATTGGCGGCGGCGTTGCTGGATTAGCATTTGGAATTATGATGACTAAAAAAGGTCATCAGGTAATCATAAATGAAAAGCAACATCAAATACCAACAATGGGAAATGCCTTCATGATGCATGATGATGGATTGTCTGTTCTTAAAAGAATATTGGATAATAAATGCGACGTTCCCGGAAGTCTGGTTGATACTTTTATTTTGAAAAGGCCAGATAATACCGATGTGAAGCATACAAAAATGGAAGCCTGGCAATGCGTTAAAAGAAGCGATTTAATTAATGCCTTATTAAATGTTACAGACAAAAAAACGATAAAATACAATAGAGCCTTCTCTCATTTTATTTACGAAAACGGAAAAGCATTTGCTGTTGTTTTTGAAAATGGAGATGTTGAATTTGGAGATTTTTTTGTTGGTGCAGATGGCTGTAATTCTCAGGTTAGACAATTAATTTTTGGCGAAACAAATTTTACCAAGCCTGAAGTTCAAGAGATTTTAGGTATCGTAAAAGGCGAAGATATTATCAAGAAACTAAATGGCGTTTTCACGAAATACCAAGATGCGAAAAAAGGAATTTCTTTTGGATGTATTCCATTTTCAAATAATGAAGCTATTTGGTTTAACCAGTTTGATATTTCTCTGACAACAAAAAAATTAACATCAAAAAAAGATTTTTATGATTTTACGAAAAATATTTTAAAAGATTTTCCAGAAATTGTTCATACCATTATTGATTCAACCGACTTCTCGGAAACCTATTTGTGGAATACAAAAGATTTTGATGCACTACCATCATTCCATTCAAAAAACATTGTGCTTATTGGAGATGCCGCGCACCTGGCCCTTCCTTTCACCAGCGCCGGTACAACCAATGCTTTGTATGATGCGGAAGAATTGGCTAATTGTTTAGATGAAAACAATAATCTAACTGTTGCTTTTACCAACTTTTATCTTTCAAGAATTGAATCCATCAAAGAACACATTACATTAGGCAGAAAATTAAAATTCAATTTTCTGCATCCGGATTTAATAACTGATGATGATATTGAAATACCGCTTATCAAACATTCGGTGATAAATAACAACAGCAGAAAAATTGATACGCAATTTGAAATTCTTTATTTTACAGATCCAATCTGTTCAACTTGCTGGTCCATACAACCACAACTTCGAAAATTAAAAATGGATTATCCCAACAACCTTAATATAAAATATATGATGGGTGGTTTGCTTCCATCCTGGAAAAATTTCGACAGGGGTGGAATTAAAAAGCCGGAAGATGTTGTTGGCCACTGGAAAGATGTTTACCTACAGTCTGGCATGCCTATTGACGGCTCTATCTGGATTGAAGAGCCACCGGATTCTTCCTACCCTCCTTCTATTGCATTCAAAGCAGCTCAATTACAAGATATTGACAAAGCTATTATTTTTCTCAGACGCATGAATGAGATTGTATTTCTTGAAAATAAAAATATAGCAAGAGTGGATGTTATTATTAAAGCAGCGTATGATGCGGGATTAGATGTAGCAAGATTACTAAGAGACGTTAATAATAAGGCATTGAACTTGTTTTATAAAGATCTCAATTATGCCAAATCCTTAGAGATAGATATATTACCAACTTTTGTTTTTAAGGTTAGCGGAGAAATTAAAGATTATTTATACGGCGCTCAAACCTATGAAATTTTTGAAGAAACGATGTTAAAATACCAACCAAAAGTTTTGAGATCAATTCCACCAAAATCACCGGCGGATGTTTTTAAACAGTTTCCCACTCTAACAAAACCAGAGTTTAAATTTCTAAACAATATTGATGATGATGCGGCAGACAAGATGATAAACAATATGTTGCAAGTTGGAATAATTAAACAATTATACACAAAGGCCGGATTTATATTTTATGCTAATGCGGTTTAAATTTCCTGGTGATTAAAAGGCTGTAAAACCATTTCGCTTATTACTCCACTTGTGGGTTGCTGACATAAGAACCAAATCGCTTTCGCCGCTTCTTCTGCTGTAATCATTTTTTCCTTTTGAACCTTAAGGTCTATATTATCCCAAAAAGGAGAATCCACACCGCCCATGAAAAGATTCGTAATTCTGATATCGGTACGCTTGATTTCTTCGCGTATACTTTGCAACATCCCAACAAGTCCATATTTGCTGGCACTATACGCTGCAGACCCAAGCATGGGTACTTTTCCCAACACTCCTGGAATATGAACAATCAATCCTTTTTTACTTTCTTTCATTGACGGAAGAAACGCTTTTATTATCAAGTATGGAGCAAAGAGATTGACCATTATTGTTTTATAAAAATCTGATTCGGAAAGATGATCCGTCGTTTTGATAATCCCTATTCCTGAAGTATTAATAAGCATATCAATGGTTGGGTATTTTTTTAAATA
>CALQJK010000071.1:0-8702 GCA_943330875.1 Chitinophaga pinensis | reverse complement strand
TTAAATAAAGTTAATCAAAACTTTTTGCACTTCCATTGGCCGCAAGCTTTAACAAACGGTCGTATTGTTCAGCATTCAAATCATTATAAAAAAAGTAAACAGGATCTACTTCCTGGCTATTAATATGCACTTCATAATGACAATGAGGACCGGTGCTTTTCCCTGTACTGCCAACCCATCCTATTATCTGGCCTCTTTTAACCCGCTGTCCTTGTCTTACTTTTATTCTTACCATATGACCGTACAAAGATTCGTATCCATACCCATGATTAATCACCACATGATTGCCAAATCCATTAGATGAATTCCCGGCTGTTTTGACTACACCGTTTCCAGTGGCATAAATAGGTGTGCCCTGACGAGCAGTAAAATCAAGGCCTTTGTGAAATTTGGGCGTGGCATAAACAGGGTCAATTCTCATTCCAAACCCACTGGCAATATGGTCGAGTTGTTTATTGCTAACGGGCTGTATCGCAGGAATGCTGGCCAGTTTTACATCTTGATTTTTAATTAAATGCGCAATATTATCATAGCTCTTGAATTGAAAAACCATTCTGGCACCAATATTATTCAGTTGTTGAGCAATCTCATTCCCAATCTCATCTCCATCCATTTCCTTCATTTTTTCAACTTCCTTTTTCTTCTCAATCAATTTAGCACGGGCACTATCCGGAATGGGGTTGGCTTCAAAAATAGACCGGTACACTTCATTATCCCTTTTTTCCAATGTCGCCATCTGGGTTTCTAGTTCACGGATTTTATCACTCAGCTGATTATAATTATCCTTCAATACCTCAATTTTTCGCTTAGACTCTATTTCCGTTGGTTTGGGGAAAAATCGGATATACAAATAAATGACAATTGACGAAGCTACTAGGAGTCCTGAAAAAATGCCGAAAAAACGCAGCAATTTAACACGAAAGGGCGTGACGAGTTTTTCGTAACGAAGTGTATGTGTATTGTAGAAATATTTTATTTTTTTCATTCTGCTCAAAACCCTTGATCAATGGCTCAAAAAATCAACGTTAATCGCTAAATTGCAGACCGTAATCTTAGGCAACATTTTGTCTATTGGATTACAAATATAACCCGATAATTGCCAATTAACAACGCATTCAAACAACTGAGCTATCATGACGGCATCTGAAATAAGAAAACATTTCCTTGATTTTTTTCAATCCAAACAACACACTATCGTTCCTTCTGCGCCTATTGTGGTGAAAAATGATCCCACTTTGCTTTTCACCAATGCAGGAATGAACCAGTTTAAGGACTATTTTTTAGGAAACAAATCAGCTCCTTCCCCACGTATTGCGGATACCCAGAAATGTCTTCGGGTAAGTGGGAAACACAATGACCTTGAAGAAGTAGGCGTAGATACCTATCACCATACGATGTTTGAAATGCTGGGCAACTGGAGCTTTGGCGATTATTTCAAACAAGACGCTATCGCCTGGAGCTGGGAATTGCTTACTGAAGTTTTTAAATTAGATAAAGACCGACTATATGTAACCGTTTTTGAAGGTGATGCAAAAGAAAAATTACCAACAGATGACGAAGCTGCAACCGAATGGAAAAAATGGATTGCACCTGATAGGATTTTATTAGGCAATAAAAAAGATAATTTCTGGGAAATGGGCGACACCGGACCTTGTGGGCCTTGTACAGAAATTCATGTCGATTGCCGTTCTGAAGAAGAAAGAAAAAAAATTGATGGCAGCACTTTGGTAAACAATGACCATCCTCAAGTAATTGAAATTTGGAATAATGTATTCATCCAATTCAACAGAAAAAAAGATGGCACATTGGAACCATTACCTGCACAACACGTTGACACTGGAATGGGATTTGAAAGATTAGTACGTGTAATTCAAAACAAACAAAGCAATTACGACACCGATATATTCAGTGAGACAATAGCGACAACTGAAAAAATCACCCAAAAAAAATATCAGGCACTGGATGATAAAGAAAGTATTGCATTCAGAGTACTCGCTGATCATATTCGTGCCATATCGTTTACCATTGCAGACGGACAATTGCCTTCCAATACTGGCGCAGGATACGTCATTCGCAGAATCTTAAGAAGAGCAGTTCGATATTATTATTCTTACCTCGATTACAAACAGCCTTTGTTGTTTCAATTATTGCCCGTTATCGCAGCACAATTCAAGGATGTTTTTCCGGAGCTTATTCAACAGCAGGATTTCGTTGGAAAAGTAATTAAAGAAGAAGAAGAAGCTTTTTTAAGAACGCTTGAAAAAGGACTAAAAAGAATGGACAGTATTATCCATAATGCAAAAGCGCAATCCATATCCAACATAAATGGAACCGATGCTTTTGAACTCCTTGATACCTTTGGCTTTCCTATAGATTTAACCATATTGATTGCCCAGGAAAACAATTTGAATGTGGATGAAGTCGGATTTGAGAAAGAAATGCAAGTGCAGAAAGACAGAAGCCGTGCTGCAACTGCTTTAGATACGGAGGATTGGCAAATCGTAAATGAAGGCAATAGTAAAGGATTCGTTGGATATGATAACTTAGAAGTATCAACAAAAATCCTTCGTTACAGAAAAGTATCAGGAAAGGGAAAGGAATTGTTTCAGCTTGTGCTGGAATCCACTCCCTTCTATGCAGAAAGTGGCGGTCAGGTTGGTGATGCCGGAACCTTAGATATAAATGGCAGTATTATCAATATCATTGACACCAAAAAGGAAAATGATTTGATTATTCATTTTACGGAAAATATTCCTGCGGTGTTGTCCGGAACTGTAATGGCCATAGTTGATGCCCAAAAAAGAAAAGCGATTACCATTCACCATAGCGTTACGCATTTGATGCATGCCGCTCTCAGAGAAATCTTAGGGAAGCATGTGGCGCAAAAAGGCAGCATGGTTAATGAAGAACAACTTCGTTTTGATTTTTCTCATTTCGCTAAAGTAACCGATGAGGAATTGAGTAATGTGGAAAAAATAGTGAATGAAAAAATCAGAGAAAACATTCCAGTTGTTATAAAATCAATGTCGAAAGATGAAGCTATTGCTTTAGGTGCAATGGCTTTATTTGGCGAAAAATATGGAGATGTTGTTAGAGTTGTGGTTATGGACCCTGCCTATTCAATTGAGTTGTGCGGAGGTACGCATGTGGGCCATACCGGCGAGATGGGCTATTTCAAAATAAAGCACGAAAGCGCTGTTGCTGCTGGAGTTAGACGCATTGAAGCCATTTCAGGGAAGGCTGCAGAAGCTGTTATTATTGAGCAATCAGCACAACTGAAATCAATAAAAGAGCAACTGAAAAATCCAAAAGAATTAGGAAAAGCAATTGAAAATTTATTGTCAGAAAATACTTCGTTGGCAAAAAGAATTGAATCTTTGGAAGCTCGCCAGTTAGTAGGCATTCGAAATGAATTAATGCAAAAAGATGAAATTATTAATAAGGTAAGTTTCATTGGAGAAATTGTGGAAGTGCCCAGTGCTGATGCTTTAAAAAAATTATGCTTCGATTTGAAACACCATATTCACGATCACGTTATTGTGCTTTGTACAAATATTGGCGGAAAGGCCTTTGTAGCCATTGGAATTAGCGAAACTGTTGTTGGTGCTAAAAATCTGGATGCAGGAAAATTAATCAAAGAAATAGCGGGGCCATTAATCAATGGAGGAGGTGGCGGACAAAAAACTTTGGCAACTGCCGGCGGGCAAGACGTTGGCAAATTGAAAGAGGTAATTGATGGGGTAAAAAAGCTCATTTGATTTTGCCTTTGTAAAGTCATTATCACAATATTGTCATAATTCATTTTACGTATTATCACTTATTGATATTTACCATTATTTGTCATAGTATTGTACTTTACAAAATGCTACTTTCATCTTATTAAAAAAAAATTATAAAGTACAATTAGTTAGTCTATCATCCTCAAAATAACTGCCATGAAACTCCATTCAACTTACCTCGTCATTTTCATACTCTTTTGCGTATTTATTTCTACAAATGCCCATGCGCAAGCGCCTACAATTACTTCTTTTTCTCCATATTACGGAAAAACAGGAGATTCCATTACCATTAATGGGACTGGTTTTACAAGTACGACCTCAGTAAAGTTTGATGGTACTGGTGCTGCTGGATTTAAAATCATTAGTGATAATGTAATAAGAGCAAAAATTGCTAATGGTGCTAGTGGAAGTATTTCTGTTACAAAATCTACCGGAACTGCAAGTTTGAGCGGCTTTATCTATTGTGGCGCTTTAAACAGTCCGCCTACATTTAAAACCCCTATTTTAAATGTTAGTTGTGGAAGTACTTATACTTATACCATAAATAAAATCGCAAATGCTACCGAGTATGTTTGGTATTTAAACAGAGGTGCTAATGCAAAAGCTACCATTACACATATTAATCCATTAGGTGAAAATGACACCAGCATTCAAGTTACCTTTCAAACTGGTTTTACAAAAGACAGTATTTGTGTAAAACCTGCAAATCTTTGTTTACAGGGATTTTTAGGAAAAACAATTCCTGTTGGAACTTATACGCCACCTACGATTGATACAATTGTATCCAACACTAATAATTTAACGCCTTGCATAGGTGATGTAGTGATATATACCGCTTCAGCTCCTGCTCCCAATACTGCACAATGTGCTATCACAAAATACAGGTGGACGGCAATTCCGGCAAATACTACCATTGTTTCTGCAACTACCGATAGTGCTTCAATAAGCATTAGATATGATTTAAATTTTACAGGCGGCTCTATAAGTGTAAAAGGAATAAGTGGATGTGGTTACTTAAGTACAAGTGCAAAATCAGTTACATTAGGATACTATCCGCCTGCAGTTACCAGTATCACCGCTGGATCTGGAACATTTAATGTTTGCCCAGATTATAGAGAAACCTATACTGTTAAGACAGGCTCGCCAGTTGTAGGGCAAAGGTCTGCACAACGTTATAGCTGGACAATACCCGCTTATACCAGTATTGAAAGCGCAGATGCAGACAGTTCAAGTATTATTTTAAAAATTCTTACTGGTTTCACAACAAGTAATCTTTCAGTGAGTGGAGTCACTGCCTGCAATGTAAAAGGCACTCCTAAAATAAATTCAATGCCATTAAATACAGGTTGTATCGCTGCGCCGGATACTATTTATGGACCACAGGAATTATGTAATTACTTTGTTGATTATACTTCATCAGTTCCCATTGATTATTACGTAGATACTGTTCCTGGAGCTGATTATTACACCTGGATTCTTCCAACGGGGGTAACAACCCAGGTTGATCCAACAAACACTACTAATCAAATTACCGTATATGTTGACAATACGTTAAACAGTAATTATGGCGGAGGCAGACTTTATTGCGCAGCTGTGAATATCAGAGGTATTGATAGAGTTACCGTTAGTGGATATGCAGAACTGAGATTATTCAGAACAGTTCCAATACAAGGTAACATCTCAGGTCCAACAAGCATTTGCAGTTATATCGGCCGAGATACTATCATTACTTATGAAATAGCAAAAGTTAATAACATTACTCAGTATTTATGGGAAACCCCAGCTGGAGTTGAAGTGATTTCAGGAATAGATTCAAACAAATTAAGGGTGAAATTCAATCAGGATTTTGTTTCTGGAACTTCAATTAAATTAAACGCTTATGCAAATTGTGGCAGCGTAAGTCCTAAATCATTAACTTTCTATAGACCTCTTATTACAACACCTGCTGCCATTCGTAAAACATTTACACCGTTAGTTTCGGCTATTACAAATGTTGCAGGATTAATTACAGACACGCTTAGAATCAGAAAAGTTACAAATGCAACAAACTACACTTGGTCTTTAAAAAGGGGAACGAAGGCAAGTATAACCCACCTTCATGGATTAGGTGTAAATGATACAGCAATTGTAGTAAATATTCAATCAGGATTTACATTAGATACAGTTGCTGTTGCTGCCGCCACAGACTGTAATACAAGTGGTTCTATATCTGTAGCTTTATCAGCAATGGCTTTACCTCCATCAGTAAATGCTATTTCAGGGAATCTGAGCTCATGTATCGGAGATATTGTAACATATACTGCCTCTGCGCCGGTACCGACTTCAACACAAGCGCCAATAGCATTATATAAATGGACAATCCCTGCAAATACTCAAATTATTTCCACTAATGGTGCAGATAGTACCACCATCCAATTGAAATACAATGTTGGATATTCCGGCGGATTTATAAGTGCAAGAAGTGTTAGTCCCTCAGGCGTTTTGTCTTCAGTGGCTTATAAAATCACTTTGAAATATGCAACAGTTGCTGTTACCGGTATTACATCTAGTACAAGTAGCTTAAATGCATGTATTGGTGATGATATTACTTATACTGCTACAATACCTGCTACACTTAGCTCAAGTCAAGCTCCTATTGTAAAATATGTATGGAGCAAACCTAATAATACTTCTATTATTGGAAATATAGATAGCCCTTCAATTATTTTACATTTCAATACTGGTTACATAGGTGGAAGTTTAACAGCAAAAGGACAAACGGCATGTGGGGTTTTTGGAACGTCTAAATTGGCAAATTTAACCCATACGGGTTGTGCCTTGGGTTTAAAAAATGGCGTAACACAATCTCCAAATTCAAGCCAGTCGAATCAAGTACTGATGAATGAAGCCGATATTATACTATTCCCAAATCCAAGCAGCGAATCATTTAATTTGAACATGAATTCCGTAAGTCATGAAGTTATTTTAATTAGAGTTCTCGATTTACAAGGCAGATTAATGAACTCAATGCAGATGAATTCAAATGAGATAAAAAAAATTGGAAAAGAATTAAAGTCTGGCACCTACTTTATGGAACTCACCCAAGGCAAAACCAAGAGAATAATAAAAGCAATAAAACTATAAGTACAGCTTGATGTCAATCTGTTTATTTAATACCCAACTCGCCATTTATTTTTATACTTTTGTTACGTGATTGATAAAAATAAATACGAGTTGGTTATTGGTCTTGAAGTGCATGCGCAATTGATGACCGAAAGCAAACTATTTTGTGGAGATAGCACTCGGTTTGGCTCTTCTCCAAACACACATGTCAGTCCGATTTCTCTGGCACATCCTGGCACTTTACCCAAGATGAATAAAAAAGCAATTGAGCTTGCGGTAAAATTAGGATTAGCCCTTCATTGTGAAATTGAACAATATAATTACTTCGCTAGAAAAAATTACTTCTATCCAGATCTTCCAAAAGGATACCAGATCAGTCAGCATACAGCCCCAATATGTAAAGCGGGTTTTGTTAAGATAAAAACCAAGGAGGGTGAAAAGAAGATTCTTTTAAATAGAATTCACATCGAAGAAGATGCAGGAAAAAGTATTCATGACATAGATGAAAATTATTCCTGCATTGATTTAAACAGAGCCGGAGTGCCCTTGGTTGAAATTGTAACGGAACCAGTTATCCATAGTGCAGAGGATGCTTATATTTTTTTAACCGAATTGAGGAAACTATTACGATGGCTTGATGTTTGCGATGGTAATATGGAAGAAGGAAGCATGCGATGTGATGCCAATATTTCCATAAGACTAAAAGGCGATTCAAAATTAGGCAAACGTGTAGAAGTGAAAAATCTGAATAGTATCAGGAATGTAAAAAAAGCAATTGAATTAGAATTTGATCGATTAATTTCCATTACAGAAAATGGCAATGCTATTATTCAGGAAACAAGAAGCTACGATGCTGATAAAAACACCACTTTTTCTTTAAGAACTAAAGAAGACGCAGATGACTACAGATATTTTCCAGAGCCGGATCTCGCTCCATTTATCATTTCACAAGAAGTAATAAACAATATCAACAACGCTCTCCCAGAACTTCCTGAACAACTGATGGAAAGATATATTACACAATATCAATTCTCTGATTATGATGCACAATTGATTTGTAGTGATAAAGACGAAGTGCGTTTTTTCGAAGAACTCATTAAATACACGCAACATTATAAAGCTGTTGCCAATTGGATAATCGGTCCATTGAAATATCATTGCAACGAAAATAATAGCTCAATACTTAATTTCCCTTTAAGTCATCTATTGATTGCCGAACTGATTAATCTTACAGAAACGAATCAGATCAATTTCAATAATGCTTCAGGAAAAATATTGCAGCATTTAATAACAAATCCTAATCAAACAGCGCTGCAAGCTGCAACAGCATTGAATCTTGTTCAGGAAAATAACGAAGATCATTTATCCCAATGGGTGCAAGAAGTATTAATAGCAATGCCTGATAAAGTAAAAGAATACAAATCTGGGAAAAAAGGAGTCATTGGATTGTTTGCCGGAGAAGTAAAAAAAAGAAGCAAGGGTAAAGCAGATATGTTACTCGTAACACAATTATTAAACGACAGATTAAATTAATAAATCTATATTATCATGAATCTATTTAAATTATTTTTAAGTACATCACTATGTCTTATTATTATTTCCTGTAACAACAACAATATTAACAAATTCACCATTGAAGGAAAAATAAAAAACATCCAAGACCAGCACATTTACCTCGAGCAAATGTATTTTAGTGAAAAGACTTCTGATGTATTAGATACAGCTATGATGGAAAATGGCAAGTTTACATTATCCGGAATGGCAAATGAAGAAGGGCTTTTTCGCCTGCGTTTAGAGAAAGATCCAAACAGCTATATTCTT